>CAYGKF010000032.1:0-8485 GCA_964350615.1 uncultured Candidatus Saccharibacteria bacterium | reverse complement strand
TTAGCAACTAATGCTTTACCAGATGAAATGTTAAATATGTTTCCCAAAGCTGTATCTACAGGAGCTAAATTTGGTACTGTAGTAGCTCTAATACAAGACAAACACAGAGAAACTCATGAAGTGGAAGTTACAACCTTCAGAAGTGAAGCAGAGTATGTAGATGGTAGATGGCCTGAGAGAGTAGATTTTGTAGAGGATGTAGACAAGGACTTAGGAAGAAGAGATTTTACATTTAATGCTATGGCTTTGGATCTCTCTCAACTTAAATTAGAAGGTTCTGATGAACCAAAAGAAGGAGATATCTATGACCCATATGGTGGGATAAAGGATATTAAAAACAAATTAGTCAAAGCAGTGGGTACTCCCATAGAAAGATTTAAAGAAGATGGTTTAAGAGCATTTAAAGCTTGTAGAATGGCTGCACAATTAGGCTTTGAAATTGAAAAAGAAACTCTTGAAGCAATTAAAAAGTCTATACCAATAGCTTCTCAAATCTCAATGGAGAGAATAAGGGATGAATTTATGAAAATGCTTCTTAATTCTCCCAAGCCCTCCATAGGAATAGAACTAATGAGACAAACAGGATTATTAGCAATATTTATGCCAGAACTATTAGAATCTGTAGATGTTGAACAGAAACTCTTTCATGCTCATGATGTGTATTGGCATGCTCTTAAAACATGTGATGTAGCCCATGACAGTGTTAAATTAGCTGCATTACTTCATGACATTGCTAAGCCAAGAACAGATATGGGAAATGGTCATTTCTATGGTCATGACAAAATGGGTTCAGATCTTGCAGAACAAATAATGAAAAGGATGAAGTTTTCTCAAACTGAAATAAAAAGAGTAAAGATTTTAATTGAAAACCATATGTTCCATTATCCCCATATTAAGGAAAATATGACAGACCAAGAGAGAGAGAATATTGAAAAGCATGAATGGACAGATTCTGCAGTAAGAAGATTTATACAAAGGGTAGGGGAAGAAAATATTGATGACCTTTTTAAATTAAGATTAGCAGATGCACAATCTAATCCCGCTACTGCTTTCAAACCAGATGAGATAACAGTACTACAAAGGAGAATATCTGAGGTTAGGAAACAGGATATGGCATTAAAAGTTACAGATTTAGATATTACAGGACAAGATTTAATGGATATTGAGATTAAAAAAGGACCTAAGATGGGAATAATACTTAATGAATTATTAGATATGGTAATAGAAGACCCTTTGTTAAATACTAAGGAGAAATTGGTAGAGAAGGCTAAGGAATTAGCTAAAAAATATTAACACCCTTGTCATCTCTACCTCTAATCTACTATTATATAAATAGACACATTACTTAAAACAATACTGCCTAAATGAACATACAATTTCTAGGAGCATCTAAAACAGTAACAGGATCATGCTTTTATGTAGAAACACCAACAGTAAAATTTCTTGTAGAGTGTGGAGCCTTTCAAGGACCAGATTCTATAGAGCAGAAAAACTATGAACCATTCCCATTTAATCCTGCTCAGATAGACTTTGTATTCCTAACTCACTCACACTTTGACCACTGTGGAAGATTACCCCTTTTAGTAAAACAAGGATTTAAAGGAAGAATAATTAGTACACAACCAACAAGAGATTTGACTAAAATTGTATTACTAGATTCCGCAAGCTTACAAAAAGAAGAGTATGAAAGATGGTTGTCTAGACCTAAAGATTCCCAAGGGCAGGAGGAAGAACAATTTAAAAAACCTCTCTACACCGACCAAGACGTTGAAGCCTGTATGAAATTTTTTGAAGTATACCCCTATGGAAATTCTGTTAACCTAACCAATGATTGTGAATTTAGAATGAGAGATGCAGGACATATTTTAGGTTCTTCTATTTTTGAGTTTTGGTTAAAAAACGAGGCTGGAAGAGCTAGAAAGTTAGTATTCTCTGGAGATCTTGGTCAACCAGGAGCTAGAATTGTAAAAGATCCAGACCTCATAAGGGAAGCAGACTATGTTATATGTGAGTCTACATATGGGAACAGATTACATAAAAATAGAAATGAGACAGTTTTGGAATTTCTAACTGCTATTAAAAGTGCTATGAAGGTGGGTGGGAACATATTAATACCATCTTTTGCTTTGGAAAGAACTCAGGAGATCTTATATGAGCTTAATCTTTTTTTAGAAAACAAACTAATAGAAGGACTACCAGTATATTTAGACAGTCCTATGGCATCTAAAGCAACAGAAGTATTTAGACAGTACCCTAATTTTTACGACGAGGATGCTAAAAGATTACTTAAAAAAGGAGATGACCCTTTTGATTTCCCAGGATTTAGAAAAACAGAGTCAGTAGAAGAGTCAAAAAGATTAGCTGCAAAAAAGGGTGTTTTAATAATAGCAGGCAGTGGGATGTGTACAGGAGGAAGAATATTACATCATCTAAAAAACAACATAGAAGATCCATCCACACATTTAGTAATAGTAGGTTACCAAGTTAGGGGCACATTGGGTAGAAGAATAGTAGACAAGGAAAAAATTGTAAGAATAATGGGTACAGAATACAATAATAACGCACAACTATTTACCTTAGGAGGTTTTTCTGGACATGGTGACCAGCGAGATCTTAGATATTGGTTAAGAAGCTTTGGGCATACCCCTAGGAAAATATTCTTAGTACATGGAGATGAAGATATTGTCCAGACCTTTAAAGAAAATCTACAAGAGCACATTCCTACAGAAATACATATCCCAGACCATGGGGAAGTTGTTAAATTAGATTAGTTGTATTTAAGAAATAATTACTTAGGGAAACAAAATGGATAAATATCCTGAAATAGAAAAAATATACAAAGATATAAAAGATTTGAACATACAGGGAGCTACTAATGTAGCTATTGCAACCTTTGAAGGCATGAAATTGTATGAGGATATTAGTAAGCAAAAAGAGAAGGAACTGTTTTACAAAGAATTTTTTGAAGTAGGGGATAGACTTTCCCATGCTAGAGCAAATGAACCTTTTGCTACAAATGGAGTTAAATATGTGAAATATTTCTTTAATAAAAAATATTCTGTTTTACCTGAGCTTACTACTATGAAACGAGAGCTTGTAGAGTTATGTGATGACTATCTAGATATTATCGGACAATCTAAGACAGATCTCTTGGAAAAATCATGGAGATTTTTCAATAATTTCAACAAAATATTTACTCATTGTCATTCCTCTACGGCTGTATCATTAATTAAATCAATTAGTAAGAATAAAAAGAATTTCGAAGTAGTATGTACGGAAACAAGACCAAGATTACAGGGAAGGATTACAGCTAAGAGTTTGTTGGAAGCTAGAATTAAAACTACATTAATAGCGGATAGTGCAGGGGAGTCATTTGTTATAAATAGGGGTAGTATTCCAATAGAGATAGTTTTTATAGGTTGTGATGAGATGACCATGGATGGTCATGCAATAAACAAGATCGGTAGTTGGGGGTTGGGTATGGCTGCACATTACGCAGACAAACCATTTTACGTAGTTACTCCTTTTCTTAAGCTAGATGTTGAATCTTTTCATCATAATATCAAAATAGAAATTAGAGAAAGCAGAGAGCTTTGGGAAGATGCTCCTAAGGAATTACATATGTACAATCCTGCTTTTGAAGTAATAGATAAGGGCTTAATAACAGGATACGTTACCGAGTTTGGAGTTCTTAAACCAGGAGATATTAAACAAACAGGTAAGGATCATTATCCATGGTTATTTTCTAGTTAAATTTTTTATACTACATACTATGTCCTTTTACTTAAGAAGCAAAAATTTAGATTTGGGAGAAGATAATGATTTTAATGTTGTATTAAATCGTAAAGATGCGGAGAGATTAGGTGTTAGAGAAGGAGAGATAGCGCTTGTAGGCTTAGGTGAGGTAGAGTTGCATGCTAACGTTATGGAGACAGACTCTAAGGTTGTAGAAGGCCAGATAGGACTTTTTGAAGAAATTTGGAAACAGTACAGGATTGAAAGTGGTGCTTCTGTTTTCATAGATATTCCCCAACCAAGCAAATCTTTAGAATATATAAGTAAAAAATTACTAGGACATGATTTAAAAGAAGAAGATCTTAAATCCATAATGAAGGATATAGGATCTAGAAAATTAAGAGAAACAGAAATAGCTTTCTTTGTTTCCACCTTCTTTAATCCTGGTTTTAATGAGGATGAAATATACTGGATGGCAAAGGGTATGGCCGAATCTGGAGATATCCTAGATTTTAAAGGAATAAGAGGAAATGGACATTTAGTTGCAGACAAGCACTCCATAGGAGGGGTAGCAGGAAAAGCAATAACGCCGACCTTAGTTCCTATTCTTGTTGCCGGGGGTTTAATAGTTCCAAATACTTCTACTAGAGCAATAACCTCACCTGCAGGGACATCTGACATTTTAGAAGTTGTAATGCCAGTAGCAATATCTAAGGAAAAAGTGATGGAGGTTGTAAAAAAGACTGGGGGATGCATGTTCTGGGGTGGTTCTCTTGAACTTTCTCCTGCAGATGATGTAATTATTAATGTGGAAAGATCTCTTAGAATTCAGGAGTTTCAAAAGGTCTTAGTTAGTATCGTTGCTAAGAAAATATCCATGGGAGTAAACCATATACTGATAGACTTACCATATGGTAAGGGATCTAAGGTAGAAAGAGCAGATGATGTACAGATGTTAGATAGGGAATTTAAGAAACTGTTTAAGAAATTCAATATCCATTGTGAAACTATTAAAAGGGTTATTACAGGGCCAGATGGTAGGAGCATAGGGCCAAACATGGAGATTAGAGAAGCACTTAAACTCTTGGAGAGAGATGAGGGTAAGTGCCAAGAACTAGAAGATGTCATAATAGAGATGGCTACTAGGTTGTTTGAAAGCACTAAAATTGTAAAAAGAGGGGAGGGTAAAAAGTTTGCACGAGAGATACTGGAGTCTGGAAAAGCCTTAGATAAGTTTTGGGAGATAGCTTTTGCTCAGGGAGCTATTAAAAAGATTAGGTCTTCTGAGATAAAGAGTGCTAATTTACAGTATGATTTGCTGTCAGATAGGGATGGTACAGTAAAAGCATTGGATAATGTTGAGTTGATTACTATAGCAAAAACATTAGGAAATCCTATAATAAAAGAGGCTGGACTATATATTCATAAGGTACAGGGGGAAAAGGTAGAGAAGGGAGATCCGCTCCTTACTCTTTATGCAACTACAGAGACAAGGTTGAGCAATGCTAAGGGGATATTGAATATAGACAAGCTTTATACCTTTAAATAAGAGGAGAATAACAGGAAGACTTAAATGTTTCTTATCTCTAATCTCTTTTCTTTTTTAATTTGAGATATTTATATTAGTTTGTTGTAGTTCTACTTTAGCTTTTTTGCAATTTCTTCCTTTTTTGTTTCTTAATAAGGTAAGAAATTGAAGATATTAAAATTGTTAGTACAACTAATACAAGTAGTATTGGTACTGTAACGAGTAAGGCTTTTCCAAGTGTAGTGGTTTTTAATATTGTACTTATAACGGAACTAATGTTAGGACTGGATGCTTCCCGTATCTCCTCTTTTGATACTAAGTCGGTATATGATTTTAATTTATCAAGATCTACATCATCTGTAGCTCCGTATACATTAAGTGTAAATCCTTCGGTAGTTAAATCTATAATATTATTTGCTGAGTATATTCGTATGTTTGAAAGGGAGTCATCATTGAATACTTCCCATAGAACTCTGTCTACCATTTGTCCAATCTTCATGTTTCTGCTCTCAAAAGTGGGGTCTACAGAAAGCCAGCCATATTCTGGGACCCAAATCTGTACCCACTGATGTCTTACTTGCTCATTAGGTGCAGTTTCTCTTAGATTAGCGTACCCAATTGCTGCTCTGGAGGGAATACCTTGCGCTCTAAGAAGTGAAATCATTACATCAGCATACTCCATACATACAGAAGGTCCCCCAAGTAGAGCTTCTTTAGCTCCAATCCTCTCATTTTCTGAAGTAGCCTTATCTTGGTCGTATTCTAATTTCTCATTAATATATTGGTAGTTAGCCCTAATTATATCTAAAAGAGTTTCTTGTCCTTCTTTTAGAGTATTTGCTTCTTGCTTAATTAGGTCATCATTAACCAGCCAGTATTTAGTAGAACCTAAATATCTACCAATATATTCACTACCCTTAATCTCTTCTAAATAATTTTCATAAGGCATGTCAAAGAAGTCCCAATCTTCTCTTAACTCATCTTGTTTAACAGAGATATATCCCACAATCTTAATAATACTTTCCTGGTTTGCTGGTACCTCAAACATAGCAATAATATTGCCTTCTGTGTCTCGATATATATCCTTTGGTAAAGGGGAGACACTTTCAAAATAGACACGCTGATTTGTTTCAGAGAACTCTCTTGGTAAGGATAACTCATAGATATTAGTAGAGAGAGCTTTAAATACGGAGGAATATTTCTCCGGTATAAAGGAGTCTGTTTGAGGGGTTACATACTCTACCTCAAATTTATAAAGTACAGAGGTGCCAAACTCTAGGGAAGGGGAGTTTTCAATTCTGTCGGTTTGTTTAAATTCGAAGTTTATTTTTTCTTCTTTTTCGGTCCTTGTGTACTCTGGAAAACCTTTAGCAAGAGGGGGGATATTGTTGTCTACTGTAATTGTAAAGTAGTAGTTAAATATGGTTAATGTACCATTTTCTTGATCTCTTCTTTCAAAGAGTGTGTCACTTGGTAAAGATGTTCCAACTATGTTAACAAAATCTCCAATTCTAAGAACATAATCATGGGTTTTGTACTCCATAACAATGTGGTAAGGAGATGCAGAGGTAGTACTTTTGTAATTGGGAACTGTAACATACAAACCTTGACCAGGATCTTTTTGCTCTATGGAATAATTAACGTTGTTACCCTTAGTATCTCTTACAGTTAATGTTTCTAATTTGTATTTCCTCTCTGTCTCAATATCTTCTTCTTGTGCTCCAGATATGTCTGGTATATGAAAAGTTTTTTCGCCTGTCTCAGGGAAGTAGTAGGTACTGTTTTTGACAGTTCTAATATACTCAGTAATTACGGTAGCAAAATTATCACCTGTGTTATATATAACTTGAGTTTTTGTGTCTATTACAAAATCTTCATCAGAGGCAAGGATATTTTTAGAAAAAAGAAAACCCAATGATCCAAGGAGTACCAAAGAGAGGAAAATTTTGTATATATTTTTCATTACAAAGGCAGTTAGTTAATCTAGACTACGTATAGTATATATCATATCATCAATTATTATTATATAATCCTTCCATGTCAATTAAACAATCACATTCCTTTTCGTTGGGTATAGTAGGCTTACCTAATGTCGGGAAGTCAACAATTTTTAATGCCCTAACAAAGATGTCTGTACCTGCAGAAAATTTTCCTTTCTGTACAATAGATAAAAATGTAGGAGTAGTGGAGATACCAGACATTAGATTAGAGAGAATGGTTAGTCATTTTAAAGCCCAAAAGACAGTTCCTGGGGCAATGACATTCGTAGACATAGCTGGATTGGTTAAAGGAGCTTCTAAGGGCGAGGGTTTAGGAAACCAGTTTCTTTCCCATATTAGAGAAGTAGATGTCATAATGTATGTCTTAAGAGGTTTTGAGAGTGAGAAAATCTCTCATGTGTATGACAGAATAGATCCAGTTGCAGATTTTGAGATTGTTCAGTCTGAATTAATATTCAAAGATATTGAGAGTGTAGAAAAGAAAATTGTAGGGGTAGAGAAAATGAGTAAAATAGGGAGTAAAGAGGCAATCAGGGAGTACGATGTTTTTAGGAAGGTTTTAGAGGGACTTAATGAAGATATCCCAGTTATAGATATGAAGCTATCTCGTGAGGAATTAGAGATAATTCATAGTTTATGGCTTTTAACAAGTAAAAAACGACTATTTTTACTAAACACCAAAGCAGATATAGATAATGAAAGAGTGGGGTTGTGGAAAAAGGAGCTTGAGGAAAAGACAGGGGATATGGTTATGGTAGTAGATATTAAATTGCTTGCAGATATGGCAGAGATGGAAGAGAATGAGGTTAACGAATACATATCTATGTTAGATGATGAGCCTGCAACTATAAAGGATATAATTAAAGGTGCTTTCGATACCCTTAATCTCATAACATTCTATACAGGCTCAGAAAAAGAGTGCAACGCTTGGAGTATTGTAGAAGGTAGTACAGTAAAAGAAGCAGCAGGAGTAATCCATACCGACCTAGAGAAGGGTTTCATTACGGCAGATGTTGTTAATGTGGATTCTATGTTAGAGGTTGGAGGGTGGGTTAATGCGAAAGAGAAGGGCTTGGTAAAAAACCATGGTAAAGAGTATATCGTAAGCGATGGAGATTATATTGTGATATTGGCTAACAAGTAAGACAGGCCTACTCTTGATGGTTGTGAATAAGTTACGATACATATGGGACAAAGGAGTCAAAGATAACTGAAGACAGGA
>CAYGKF010000031.1:0-8495 GCA_964350615.1 uncultured Candidatus Saccharibacteria bacterium | reverse complement strand
TAATAGTGTTTTTGGCGAGGGTAATTGTTGGATTTGTTATAGATATTGGGGAGGGGAATTTCCCTACGGGAGGGTCTGAGAATTCAACTCCTTCAGATCCTATCAATAGGGTGCCTAGGGGCAATGAACCTATTATGAGGTAGTTTGTTTAGAATAGTATTGCATCTTTTAAGGTCATTGGTTATAATTATGTCATTAATATAATATTTAAATAGAAAACATATGAAAATTTCTAAAGTACTAGGAGCAGTTTCCGCATTTGGTTCTAACTTGTATTTGACATCTGCTGCGTTTGCTGACACTTCAGAAGCTCAGAAATACCTTCAAGGTTTAGATGGGACGGATAAAGATCTTATTCAAGATTGGGTCCCTCAAGTTATTAATTTGGCAATAGGATTAGCTGCATTGGTTTGTGTTGTTATTTTAATTGCAAGTGGTTATTCATATATCACAGCTGCAGGAGACGAAAATAAAATAGAGAAAGCTACTAAAACATTAACATACGCAATTGTAGGACTAGTTATTTGTTTCATCTCAGTAATCTTGGTTCAATTTGTCCTTAATAACGTTCTTAACTAATTGTAGTTTTTTACCAAAGATTCTTATGTTTATAGATTTAAGTAGCCTTAATCTTACGGCGTATGGGGATTTGTCAGGGTTTGTATTTTCTCTTATAAACTTTGTTATTTCCTTTTCCGTATTAATAGTTGTTATATCTTTAATAATTACTGGTTTTAAATATATTCTTTCTATGGGAGATGAGGAGAAGACAAAGGAAGCTACAAGGTCTCTCACATTCTCTCTTTTAGGTTTAATAATTGTTTTCTTGTCTCCTACCATAATAGAGTTTATAATAAACGAAGTATTAACAATTAGATAATGAAAAAACTTTTTAAAAAATTATATTTTCTCTTACCAATGTTTTTAGCTTTGCCTGTTTATGCTGAGGAACCTCCTAGAATAGGGGGTGGAGGAAGCCCAGATAATCCGAGCATAGCGAGTGTAGTAAACCGCATATTGGAATACCTTTTTCCTTTAGCAGGACTTCTCGCTGTTATTTTTATAATCCAAGGTGGGTATATGTGGATTATATCTGCAGGAGACCCTTCTAAGGTAAAACAAGCTCAGGGGACTCTTACATGGGCTGTAATAGGTCTAATAGTTATATTAGTTATTTTCAGTGTGCTACAAGCGATATTAAAATTCATGTCTTAATGTATGAAAAATCATAAATACAAAGCAGAGAGTTTCTTTAAGAGTCAGGGTCATGCTCGTAGTGGTATTAAGTTAATATTTAAGAATGAGAGAAATTTTAGAATAAACTTAGTATTTGCTATGGTTGTTGTTTTAGCAGGTTTTGCGTTTCAGATATCATATACCGACTGGATAGCTATTAGTTTGGTAATTTCTATGGTTTTTGTAGCTGAGACAATAAATAGTGCAATAGAGGCTTTGTGTGATACAGTTTCCCTAGATTACAAGGTAAATATTAAATATGCTAAGGATGTGAGTGCTGGAGCAGTTTTAGTTACTGTGTTTGTATCTGTAATTACTGGGATAATAATTTTTATGCCATACCTCATCTCAATGGTTCAAAAGTTTCTTGAGCTAGTGGTATAATCTTCGTATGTTAAAAGTGCCCCGAATAGTCAAAAATATATTAATATTTTCTCTCTTAGGAATTTATTCTCTCTTAGTTTTTAACTTCCCAGTTTATTCTAATACCGTGGCAGAATTAGAAGACCAAATTGCTCAGAAAGAACAGGAAATTAAAGAAAAGGAGAGTGTCCTTCAGGGTGTAGAGAGAAGGATTAAAGAGATTGGGAGTAGTAATTATTCCATATCTCAAAAGATTTCTCTTTTAACACAGGAGATTAATATTTTAGAAAAGAATATTAAAGAAACAGAGGATGAAATAGAAAACAAGGTTAAGGGAATAGAACAGAAGCAAATGGAATTAGAAAAGGTTAAGGTTTTAATAGATGAGGTTTCTGGGGATTTGTATATACAGAGTAGGTATAAGGTTGCTAATTTCTTTTTAGATATTGCTAATTGGAATGGTTTGGTAGAGAGTTTGTATATTAGGATGAGTACTGTTTCAATGTTAAGGTTTGAAGCAGAGAAGATAGGGGGGGAGTTTAGTTCGTTAGCAGAGAGTAAGGCAGGGTTAGACAGAGAAAAAGAAGGGTTAGATAAACAAAGAGAGGGGTTAGCAGGAGCACATAAGTTACTTGCAGATGAAAAAGCAAGGTTACAGGCAGAGTTAAGTAAGCAGGTTGCGGCGAAGAGGGATGTAACGAGGCAAATAGGGGGGATACAGAGGGATGTTTCAGAATTACAAAATTATCTTTTATTGGTTAAGTCCGGAGGAACAGTTGTTAATGTAGAGAGTTTAGGTTCTGGAACCGGTACCGGTTCCTTAGCGTATTTTAGGAGTAATGCTCCGTCAGGGACTTTTGGTGTTTTTGCTTTTGGTGCATATACACATAGAAACGGAATGAGTCAGTGGGGTGCATGGGCAAGAAGTAGGGCTGGTCAAAGTTTCCAAGATATATTGAGTTTTTACTATCCTGGGACCCAGTTGGTACAACGCAACGATCTGATGGAAAAAATTTCTGTTGATGGTCATGGTGTGGTTGATTTTGAAGATTATTATTTATTAGGAATTAGAGAGATTCACGGATCATGGAATACTAGTGCAGATATAAATATCTTAAAAGCACAAGCAATTGCAGCACGTTCATATGCTGTTGCTAGGACAAAGAATGGGGCAAATTCAATCTGTACAACAGAAGGATGTCAGGTTTTTAGTACTAATTTTCACGGAGGAGCGTGGGAGCAAGCGGTTAAGGAAACTCGAGGTATGGTTTTGACATTAGGAGGAAATGTTATAAGCACTCAATACGCAGCAGTCCATGGAGGTTGGGTTAACAATGTAGGTTACGATGTTCGTTCCAGTAGTGGGTCATGGATTCAGGAAGCTTGGGACAACATTTCTGGGGTAAGTTGGTTTTACAGAAATTGGCACACCAGAGGATATGGGACACAAACCTGTTCTACGCAACCTAACCCATGGTTAAGCAATGCTCACATGGCAGACATAGTTAACGCATATCTGTATTGGATAGACGAGAGTGTTTCCAGTGATTCTCGTCTAACAGCTTTAGATATTGCTGAATGTTGGGGGAAGATAGGTTCTAATCCGTACTCGATGAACGAGTTAAAAGATAGGGTGAGGAGTGTTGGTAAAACTCCTGTTAATAGTATTAGTAGTGTTATAACCTCTAACAGTAATGGGTCTACAACATCCATGCTGTTTGTTACTGATGTAGGAAACATCACAGTAAATAATCCTGCAGTATTTAAAGAGGTATACAATATGAGAGCTCCTGCCTTTTTTGCAATTCCTCAGTCTGGTTTTATACATATTAATATTGAAATGAAGTAGAGTTTTTCACTGGCGATTTAACCTTTTCTATGATATCTTTAATCATATGGCAAAAAGAGAAAAACCCAATAAAATACCCAAAAAATTCAGAAAATTAGACAAATCCTTTTTAGAACCATTACAGAAAAAAAACAACGGGTTCTTTAGTTCCTTTCCAGAAGGACTAACCTTTCAGGGAAAAGAAAAAGATGAAAATGTAATCCTAGTTATTAGATCCCATTGGGTAGTATATACCCCATTTATTCTAGTAGCCCTTATTGTTTTACTCCTGCCTTTATTCTTCGGTTTTATAATGTCTGGCTTGTCAGAGAATATGGTTTTGTTTTTAGCTTTATTTACATCATGTCTCACTATTTCGTTAACCATAGTGACATACTCTTTTATGAGGTGGTTTTACAATGTAAATATGGTTACAGATAAGAGGATTATAGATTTGGACTTTACAAGTGTGGTATCTCATCATCTCTCAGAAGTAAGGCTAAGGAAAATAGAGGATATTACTTACAAACAAGCAGGAGTTTTGGGAAGTGTTTTTGACATTGGTACAATATATTTCCAGACTGCAGGAGCAACTGCATCTATAGAATTTGACAACATCTCTAGGCCAAGAGATGTTCAGAATATTTTATATGAGCTTTTAGATTCTAGAAAGAGGGGAAAAATATGACAGGACCAACAGAAATATTAAACAATTTGACATTTGGGGGTGGAGATATTTTCTCTTTAAATATTTTGTCAATTCTTAAGATCCCCATAATCCTAATCCTCTTGGGGAACATCCTCTTTTCTATACTCCTTTTCTTAAGGGTTAGAATACTTGCAGATACATTTAAAACTCCACAAAACAAAATAGTAAAGATGCTAATGGGAGTCCACATTCTCGTAGTAATTGTGGGTACATTACTTTCTTTGTTGTTTGTAATTCTTACATAAATATGGAAACAATAGTTAAACAATATATATCCAATAACAAGGATAAAAGCTCTTACAACACCATTTTAAAACACTACTATGACAGTAGTGAAAAGAAGGTGGGGAAGGAAGGTGACATTTATGTATTCTTAAAAATTTCAGCAGAGAAGAATGTAAGTGTTGAGAGAATTTCAAAATTCGTATGGGACAGCATAGTTGATGGGTATCTTTATTCAACATCATCTACAACAAATGAATCCCTAAAAGACGCTATAAAAAAAGGAGTAGAGAAGGTTAAGGAATTAATTAAATACGACAAAGAATTAGAAGAGACAGGTGTAGATGTAAGCTTTACAATTATTTTAGTCAAAGAAGAAGGAACATATGTAGGTGTTTTTGGAGAAAGCGACATATTTGCTTTTAAAAAAGGTTCTCTTGTTAATATCTCTGAAATTTTGAAAGAGAAAAAAGCAAATACCGCGGGAGTAGCTCTTTCTAAAGAAGATGTCTTGATGGTATCTTCTCCTGGACTTTTAGATGGAAACAATTCTAGATTATCCAGATTAGAAAAGAAGGAAGAGTTTGAGAAAATCTTAGATGCATTAGGATCTAAACTTAAAGAGACTAATGTGCTTCTGTATTTCTTTAAAGGAGAAAAGAAAGAGAAGGTTGTAAAAAAACAAAAGGTTTTACCAACGGTTGAAAGTGTTAAACAGGGTGCAGAGAAACTTCTTGGTCCAATTGCAAGGGTTGAAAAGATTAAGAAACCAAAAGAACAAACCACAATACAGGATCTTAAGAAGAAGATTAAACTTACAGAGAGGACAGAGAAATTAAAAGCTCTTTGGGAAAAGGTATGGGCAAAGATAATGCCATTTACAAAGAAAGCTTCGTCGTTTATTAGTGAAAAGGGGGTCCTTTTTAAGGAAGGTGTAGTTAAGAATGTTGGAAGGAAGAGGTGGTACAAGAAGATAGCGGCAAGATGGTCAGAGGTTAGAGTTAAGAAAAGAAAACCGGTGGGTGTTCAGGGTATGCGGATAGACGGATACAAGAGGAATAATTTAAGGAGTAAGAGGTTTAAATTGCTAGGGATGTTTGTAGTTGTTGTAATACTTTTAATTGTGGGGATTAATTTTACGATTAGGATGAGAGAGGCTAGGGAAATTAGTGATTTGGCACAACAGGCGTTTGCTCAAGTAGAGGATTTAGTTGAGAAAACGGAGAGTAATTTTGTTACAGACAGGGATTCTGCAGAAACATATCTTTTCCAAGCAGAGAGGGCACTGGAGGAAGCCCCAGAGGGTTTAAACGAGAAAGACATGGAGAGATACAAGGAGTTAGAGGCGAAGATATTGGAATTGGGAGACGCTCTGTACAAGAGAGTAGGGGTCGTGGAGAAGGACTCTAGACTTAGTAACTTTTTGGATTCAAGGTTAGCGTTTGGGGAAGGTTCTGAAATTGTAGATATGGCAATATATGTTGACAGGTCTGGCAATGAATTTTTAATAGCTGCAGATTTAGGGAGAAAGAGTGTGCACAGGGTTTCTTTGTACGACAAGAGCGTACGAACCCTTCCAGACAACAACGGTTTAGTTAAAAAGCCGAAGTTTGTTTATGTTGGAAACAATGGAGTGTATGTATACGATGAGACTGAAGGAATGTTGAAGGCAGGGTTTGATGAAGAGGGTTGGTTTAGTGCATTTACTCCTCTTTCGGGATTAGGAGCTGGAGATATTAGGGCGACAGATATTTCCGCTATGACTGTATGGACCGCTGCAGACAACGTTTATTTTCTTTCTAGAGACAGAGAGGCGTTCTTAAGATCTACTGTTGCTTATGGTGACAGGTATGGTTTAGCATACGAGTACTTTGGTCATGAGCAAATGTCTGTTTCTACGGATATGGTTGCGGACATTAGTATCTATATTATTATTTCAGAGGAGCCACATATTTTGAGGTTTAATTACAGTTTCTTTGAGGCAAAATATTTTGAAGCACCACTAGGAGTGGTTGGTTTTGATGGTAATTACGGGAGGTTAACTAAGGCGTTTACAGGCCCAGATCTTACTTACCCCTTGTACGTATTTGATGCTGAGGGAAGGAGATTCCTTCAATTACAAAAACCAATTGAGTCGGGTGTAGACATTAGGCATCCAAATCAAGTTTCCTTACTTAACCAGTATGTATACAGGGGTCAAAATAATTCTGTTTGGGATGATGTTAAGAATTTTGTGGTTGATGCTAATGAAGACAACATGTATATTCTAGATGGTTCTGAGATTTGGAAACTGGTGTTGTAGTATAATATTGGGATGAAAATTAAGAATAAAAAAGCATTTTTCAATTACGAGATAACAGATTCCTTTGAAGCTGGTGTTGTCCTAACTGGTGCAGAGGTTAAGTCTATTAAGTCTGGGAGGGCAGATCTTTCTAACGCTTATGTAAAAGTAGTCGGGGGAGAGCTTTGGTTAGTAGGTGCAGAAATTCCTAGGTATAAGTATGATGGAAGTGAGAATTATGATTCTCAGAGATCAAGGAAGCTTCTAGTTACAAAGAAGGAGCTGATTGAAATCGAGAATGAATTAAAACAGAAGAATCTTACTTTAATTCCTGTGTCTGTGTACACCACTAGGGGGAAGGTAAAAGTGGAGGTAGGGTACGGAAAGGGGAGGAAAAGGTATGAGAAAAAGGCTAGAGAAAAGAAGAAGGATTTAGAGAGGGAATTGCTGTACGAAAAGAGAAAACATATGGTATAATGTTATAGGTTATGGCAGAAAAAGAATTAAAACCAACAATTGATGTTGAGCAGGAAGGAGAAGCTATTTTCTCTCCTATCTCTTCTGTTGAAGACACAGCCCTTGAGGTTGACGTGCCTGTTGCTTCTATTTCAGAAGATGAAATAGTGAAAGAGGAAGTAGGGCCTGTTGTTCAAGATAATACCCCCTCTCCAAAAATTAGTTATGGTTATATTCCAGAATCCAAAGGAGATGAGGAAAATCCTTCTGATATAGTTTCTAACAAGAGTTTGGGACTTTCTCCAAAATACTAATTAAGTAATTCCATTCATTAATACTTCATTATCCTCCTCCAAGGCCTGTACCACCATTAGCATTATTGTAGAAAGTAAAACCTCCATTTAAACTCTGTTATAGGTCTAGTAAGACAGGCCTCTTTTTGTGTTATACTTTCCTAACATGCCTAATACTAAAGATGTATATTCACAGTTAATAGGGCCAACTCCACCCGAAATAGAGACTGGTTCAACCGTTGAGTATCCAAGTGACACATATGATGAATACTACGGAGAGAGAGATATCAACATTCCTTGGGGTTGGATAATATTCTTTGCAATTTTACTTACCTTTTTAGTAGGAGGTTTTCTTTACGTAAGGAAGAAACTTAAGAAAAGAGATAGGAATGAAAAAGCTTCAGACGGAGTTTTGATGGAAGTAAGAGTCCCAAGAAACAATGAGGTTGAGATAGGGGTTGCGGAGAGTATGTTCGCAAATCTCTATGGAATAGGGGGTAAGGGAGAGGGCCTTGCTGAGAAATTTAGTGTTAGTAATTGTGTAAGTTTTGAGATGGTTGGTTTACCAGGGGAAATTAGATTTTTTGTACACTGTCCTAAAAAGTTAGCTGATTTGGTAGAAAAACAAATACTGGGGTCATACCAAGATGCCGATGTAGTTGTGGTAGATGAATACAATATATTTGCACCTAATACAGAGATTGCATATGCCCAGTTGGGATTAGATGACGATGTGTATTGCCCAATAAGGGTTGCAGAGAATTTTACTGGAGACCCTATGGCAAATGTTTTAAGTACGCTTAGTAAGATGTCTGAAAACGAGGGGGCTTTGGTTCAGTTGGTTGTTGCTCCTACAGATAATAATTGGCAAAAGAATGGAGAGAAATTTGTACAAAATGTTCAGAGTAATAATGCAGATCCAGAGAAGAGTAAGATTAAAGTGTCTCAGGAAAAGTTAGAGGCAATTAGTAAGAAAGTATCTAAGCCTGGATTAATGGCCGAGATTCGTATAGTAACAAGTGCTCCTCAGAAGGCTATTGCAAAAATGCATCTGGATAATATAATAGGGGCTTTTGACCAGTACAGTAATCCTGGGATAAACAAATT
>CAYGKF010000030.1:5322-8630 GCA_964350615.1 uncultured Candidatus Saccharibacteria bacterium | reverse complement strand
ACGATGGTGCTATGCCACAAACAAAGGAGCACTTGTTACTTGCTAAGCAAGTAGGTGTACCTAAGGTTGTAGTGTATATAAATAAGTTCGGTGAAGCTGATGAGGAAATATTAGAACTCATTAAGGCAGACATCCAAGATCTTTTAGAAAAGTATGGATTTGATGGTAATGCTCCAGTAATAGTAGGAGATGCACTCAAAGCAGAAAAAGCAGAAGATGAAGGATTAGAATCTGCTAGAGAACTCATGAAGGCAATTGATGAATATATCGAAATGCCAGAGAGAGATATTGAGAAGCCATTCCTTATGCCTATAGAAGACGTATTCTCCATAGAAGGAAGAGGTACAGTTGCAACAGGAAGAATTGAAAGAGGAGTTGTAAAAGTTGGAGAGAGTGTAGATATTTTAGGTATGGGAAGAAAACCTCAGAAGACTGCAGTTACCGGAGTAGAGATGTTTAATAAAACATTAAACGAAGGTCAAGCAGGAGACAATGTTGGTATCTTACTAAGAGGTTTAAAGAGATCAGATCTTGAGAGAGGTCAAATATTGGCAGCTCCAGGAAGTGTTACTACACATACAGAATTTAAAGCAGAGGTATATGTATTAAGCAAAGAGGAAGGTGGAAGATGGACCCCATTTGTAACAGGATACAAACCTCAATTCTATGTAAGAACAGCAGATGTTACAGGAGAAGTTCTTCTAGAGGAAGGTACCGAAATGGTAGCTCCAGGAGACAATACAGAGTTTACAGTAAAACTAGTATCTCCAGTAGCAATTGGGAAAGGTGTTACGTTTGCAATTAGAGAAGGTGGACAAACAGTAGGACATGGAGTTGTAACAGAGATTATAAAGTAGGTTGAGTATTAGAGGGTAGCTAAGCTACCCTCTGAACAGAATAATTTAATTTAGCTCTTTTAAATAGAATGGCAAATAGCACTGCAAAGATTAGGGTAAAACTTAAAGGTTATGATTCTGTCGTAGTAGATAAGTCTGCTAAGAGTATAATTGAGACGGCTATTAGTACAGGTGCAAAGGTAGCTGGCCCAATACCTCTACCTACCAAGAGAAGGAAAGTAGCAGTGAACCGTTCGCCATTTATTTACAAGAGCTCAATGGAACATTTTGAGATTAATACTCATAAAAGGATTATAGATATAATCGATCCTACTCCTAAGACAATAGATGCCCTGCAACATTTACAAATGCCTGCGGGGGTTGATATAGGAATACAGTAAATAATATATATTTAAACAAATGAAGGCTTTAATAGGAATAAAAAAAGGAATGACACGAATCTTCAAGGAAGATAAAGTTATTCCCGTAACAATAGTAGACACTCAAGGATGTGTTCTTTCACATATAGAGCCTGAGGGTTTTGAGCTTGGAATAGGAGAGAAAAAGCACCCTAATAAAGCTATGCAGGGTAAATATAAGGCTGTAGAGAAATATCCTGTTAAAAGAAAATATTTTAAAGGATCAATACCAGAAGACTTTAAACCTGGAGATGAAGTTAAGGTCGAAATCTTTTCCATTGGAGACAAAGTTACAGTAAGTGGTGTTTCCAAAGGAAAAGGATTTGCAGGAGTAGTAAAAAGATGGGGTTTCTCAGGAGGTCCTAGAACACACGGGCAATCTGACAGATTAAGGGCACCGGGTTCAATAGGAGCAGGTACAGACCCAGGAAGAGTTTTTAAAGGTAAGAAAATGGGAGGAAGAATGGGTCAAGATAAAGTTACATTACAAGGTAAAGAAATAGTTGGAATACAAGACAGCTTAATTTTAATTGCAGGCCCAGTCCCTGGATCTAAGGGTGACATGGTTGCAATATATGAGGAATAGATATGCCAAAAACAAAAGCTAAAACAACTAAAGAAACAAAAAAGAAAACTACTACAAAGAAAACTCCTGTTAAGAAGGAAGTAGAAGCCAAGAAAAAAGTAGAGACAAAGAAAGAGGTTAAACTTAACTCTTTGGTATGGGAGCTTCCATACAACGAAGACTTAGTTACTCAGGTTATGTACGTTTACACTACAAACGAGAGAAAGGGTACTGCAAAACAGAAATCTAGAGGAGAAGTCTCTGGTGGAGGTATAAAACCATGGAAACAGAAAGGAACAGGAAGAGCAAGACATGGATCCATAAGATCCCCACTCTGGATAGGAGGAGGAGTTACATTTGCAAACTCAGGAAGGAACTTTAAAAGAAAGATAAATAAGAAAATGGCAAGAAAAGCGACCTGTATAATGCTCTCTGAAAGATTAAGAAATAAAGAATTGGAATTTGTAAAAATAAGTCCGGCTAAGGGTAAACAACTAAGGGCAGAAGATAAAGAAAAACTCTTAGTAGTTTCAAACAATGATAAGCTAGGATTAGTTTTAAGAAATTCAAAGAAGATTACCATGAAAAGTCCAGAGAAATTAAACACAAAACACATAGTAGGAGCAAGGAAAATTCTGGTAGATGAAGATGCGGTTAAAATTTTGGAAGAAAGATTAACAAATGACAAGTAGAGAAATAAAAATACAACCTGTGATCTCTGAAAAAACATATGATATGGCTAATTCTTTAAATAAATACACTTTTTTAGTACAAAGAGGAGAGAACAAGATAGAGGTAGGAAAAGCAATAGAGAAAAAGTACAAAGTAAAAGTAGAGAAAGTAAATAGTGTTGTTAGACCAGGTAAATTGAAAAGGGATTGGAAAAGTAATAAAAAGAGAAGAAGGTCAGACATGATTAAGATGGTAGTAACCCTAAAACAGGGAGATAAAATAGATGAGTTTTTAAAGGAATAAAATGGCAGTAAGAAAATTTAAACCAACAACTTCGACAAGAAGACATACAAGATTAGAAGATAGATCAAAGTTACAAAAGGACTCTGGTCCTAGAAATCTAACAATAGCAAAGAAACAGAAGTCAGGAAGAAGTAATCAAGGAAAGGTTACGGCAAGACACCGAGGAGGGGGTTTTAAGAGAAGGGTAAGAATAGTAGATTTTAAGAGAGATAAGTATGACATTCCTGGAAAAGTTTTAGGTTTTTACTTTGACCCTAACAGAACCGCACATTTAGCTCTCTTACAGTATGAAGATGGAGAGAAAAGATATATAATAGCACCTCGAAGAGTTAGTGTAGGAGACACATTACTCTCTGGAGAAAAAACAGACGTACTCCCAGGGAATGCCATGAAGGTTAAAAATATCCCTGCAGGAACTTCAGTTCACTGTGTTGAGGATACCCCTGGCAAAGGAGCAGTTTACGGTAGGTCTGCAGGTGAAGCAATTGTAGTACAAGGACCAGATCCTTCTGG
>CAYGKF010000030.1:0-5222 GCA_964350615.1 uncultured Candidatus Saccharibacteria bacterium | reverse complement strand
TTTACGGTAGGTCTGCAGGTGAAGCAATTGTAGTACAAGGACCAGATCCTTCTGGAAAATTTGTACAAATTAAGATGCCATCTGGAGAAATTAGACTAGTGTTCGCAGATTGTATGGCTACGATAGGACAGGTTGGAAACGAAGATAGAATGAATGTGAAGCTTGGAAAAGCAGGAAGAAGAAGAAATCTAGGATGGAGACCAGAAGTAAGAGGAATGGCAATGCATGCAGTAGAGCATCCTCACGGTGGAGGAGAAGGAAAAGGTCAGGTAGGTGGACAAGCTAAGGATATTTGGGGACATAGAATAGGTACTAGAACAAGAAGGAATAAGAGAACCGACAAGTTTATAATTAAAACCAGAAGGACTAAGAGAAGACCTTTTGCTAAGAAATAAATTATTGATTAAATATTATGTCTAGATCACTAAAGAAAGGACCGTACACAAACGAAAAATTAATGAAGAAGGTGCACGAAGCCAGAGAGAAGGGAGATATGTCCCCTATTAAAACTTGGGCTAGAGAATCTACAATAACTCCAGAGATGGTAGGCATGAAGTTTTTGGTACACAACGGAAAGAAACATGAAGAGGTTTTGGTAATAGAATCCATGATAGGACACAGATTAGGAGAATTTTCTCAAACAAGAAAATTCAAAGGACATGCTAAGAAAGGAAAACTTTCTAAAGTATATGGAAGTACAGGTAGATTTGAGGAGGATAAAAAATAAATAACAAACAACTATGGAAGAAAAAAAAGTAACAGTAAAAGTAAAAGATATAGCACAACCCCCTCTTAAATTGAGGTTGGTAATTGATACCGTTAGAGGAAAGGGAGTGCAAGAAGCTTTAGACATACTAGAGATGTTAAATAAAAAGGGTACAGTAACAGTTAAGAAAGCAATACTCTCGGGAGTTGCAAATGCAAGAGAACTCTACAGTGTAGACCAAGAGAGTTTAGAGATAAGTAAGATATCAGTAGATGAGGCTAGAACTCTTAAAAAGACAAGATTTGCATCTAGAGCCAGAGTTTCTACTTTATTTAAAAGAAGGTCACATCTTAATTTAGAATTAAAAGTAAAATAATATGGGTAGAAAAGTAAATCCAAAAGCAATAAGAATGGGAATAAACAGGACTTGGGATTCTATGTGGTATTCAGATAAAAAGGATTTTCCAAAGGCACTTGCTCAGGATCTTTTAATAAAACATAAGGTTAAAAAAGCCATGCACGATGCTGGTTTAGATAGTGTTAAGGTTAAGAGATCTTTAAATAAGGTAGAGGTAATAGCTTATGTAGCAAGGCCAGGAGTCGCTATAGGTAGAGGGGGAGAAGCAGTTGACACTTTGCAGAAAGAATTAAGGAGAATAACGAAGTCGGATTCTGTAGAATTAAAAATTAGAGAAGTGAAAAAGGCAGATCTTTCAGCAAGAATAGTAGCACGTTCAATTGCAGACGGAATTGAAAGAAGACAACCCTCTAAATTTTTGGTCCTAAATGCTAAAGAACAAATAATGCAATCTGGAGCAAAGGGATTAAAAATTTGGGTAGCAGGAAGAATTAACAAGGCAAGTCAGGCAAGGACTGTGAAAGTTTCAGAAGGTTCAGTTCCAGCTCAAACCTTAAGGGCAGATGTTGATTACGCTAGTGAAGTAGCAACTACGGCCGATGCAGGATTGATGGGTATAAAAGTCTGGATATATAAAGGAGATAAAGCAGAAATAGATAGAGAGGAATAATATATTTAATTAAGAATTATGTTACAACCAAGAAAGAGAAAATACAGAAAAGAGTTTAGAGGGAAGATGGGAGGTATAGCCTCTTCTAGTAACAGCGTAGACTTTGGAGAATACGGTCTTAGATCTTTAGAAAATGGCTGGATAAATGCAAGAGAAATAGAGGCAGCCAGAAGAGCTATGACAGGGTATACAAAAAGAAAAGGAAAGGTTTGGATAAGGATTTTCCCACATAAACCGTATACTCAAAAGCCAACCAACAGTAAGATGGAGGGTGGAAAAGGTGCAGTAGAGGGATATGTTGCAGTTGTAACACCTGGGACAGTATTGGTAGAGATAGGCGGAGTTAACGAAGAGGTAGCAAAAGCAGCTTTGAGATTAGCAGGACACAAGTTTTCTGTAAAAACAAAATTTATTAGCAAAAGGGAGATATAGCTTGAGTATAATAGTAATAATTGATAGAATACAAGCCGTTATTTAAATAAAAAACATATGGAAGATAAAAGTAAAACAACAGGAGAAAAAAGAGAAATTAAGGGGACAGTGACTGACAATAAAATGCAAGATACTGTTAAGGTTAGAGTCGACACCCTTCAAGCTCATCCTGTATACAAGAAAACAATTAAGAGAAAGAAAATCTTTTTTGCTCATACAGATCAAGAGCTAGAGGTTGGAGACATTGTCACTATAAGGGAAAGTAGACCGTACTCTAAAAAGGTAAGATGGTTGGTAATAGATAAGGAGGAATAATTATGGTACAAAGAGAATCAAAATTAACAGTTGCAGATAATAGTGGTGCTAAGATAGCAAAAATAATTGGTATACCAGGAGCTTCTCGAAGAAGATATGCTAGCGTTGGAGATGTAGTTGTAGTAGCAATTCAAAAAGTACTACCAAATGCTGGAATCAAAAGACATGAGGTAATGAAAGGAGTAATAGTTAGAACACACAAAGAGATAGGGAGAAAAGATGGAACATATGTTAGGTTTGATGACAATGCACTAGTAATTATAGACCCAAAGAACAAGGCACCTAAAGGGACTAGAATATTTGGTCCTGTAGCAAGGGAGTTAAAAGAAAAAGGTTTTGACAAGATAGTTTCTTTAGCTCCAGAGGTTCTTTAAATAAACATTATAAAAATAAATAAACATTATATAGAAAGAGATTTAAGAAAATGGCTAATAACATGAAAATAAAAAAAGGAGATACAGTTAAGATACTCTACGGTAAAGAAAGAGGTAGAAGAGGCCCTGTTGTAGCAGTTGATCCTAAAAAAAACAAGATCGTAATAGAGGGACTTAACCTTTACAAAAAGCATCTTAAGGGAGATGGAAGAACTAGAACATCAGAGATAGTAACCATAGAAAAACCTTTCCCTATTTCTAAGGTTATGCTTGTATGTCCTTCCTGTGACAAACCAACTAGAGTCGAGATTAAAACAGAGGGAGAAGAAAAAGTAAGAGTATGTAAGAAATGTGGGAAGAATATAGTTAAAGACGAATCTAAAGATAGTAAAAAGAAAGAAGAAAAGGAAACAACTAAAACGAAAAAGACTACTAAGAAAACAAAAGTTAAACCAAAGGATAAAAAATAATGGCTAGATTAAAAGAAGAATACAATAAAAAAACAAAGAAGGAAATTATGAAAGAGAAAGGTTATGATAACCCTATGCAAGTACCTACCTTAGACAAGATAGTTGTAAATGTAGGTGCAGGAGAATCGGTAACCAACAGCTCTGCATTAGAGGAGATAGTAGAAATGCTAACCTTAATAACTGGACAAAAACCAATTGTTAATAAAGCAAAGAAGGCAATCTCTGCCTTTAAGATAAGAGAAGGAATGGAAGTTGGAGTATCTGTAACATTAAGAGGAGACAGGATGTGGGAGTTCTTTGACAAATTGGTCAATGTTGCATTGCCAAGAACCAAAGACTTTCGTGGTTTAAGCCCTGATTCTTTTGATGGTGCAGGTAACTACTCCATAGGAATAGAAGATCACACAGTATTTGTAGAGATAGATCCTAATGCTGTTTCAAAAATAAGAAGCTTACAAGTAACAATAGTCACTACAGCAAAAACCGATGATGAAGGTAAAGTATTTTTAGATAAATTTGGATTCCCTTTTATAAAAGATGTCAACCGCAGCTAAAGAATACAAAGCAAGAGAATTAAAGAAAAACTCGAAATACAGTACTAGGGCATATAACAGATGTGAACTATGTGGTAGAGCAAGAGGATATATTAGGCACTATGGATTATGTAGAATATGTTTTAGAGAACTAGCGAGCGAAGGTAAAATACCTGGAGTTAAAAAAGCAATTTGGTAATTTAATTTGATATAAAAAAACATGAACGACCCAATAGCAGATATGTTAATAAGAATACAAAATGCAATAATGAGAAAAAAGGAAACAGTAGAAGTTCTTAATACTAAGTTATCTGTTGAAGTTCTTAAAGTTATTAAACAAGAAGAGATGATAGAAGACTTTGACGATAAAGGTAAATATTTAGAAGTTACCTTAAGTTACGATGATGGAGAACCAGTGATTACACATTTGGAGAAAGTTAGTAAGTCAGGACAAAGGATATATGTTTCTAATAATGATATTGTCCCAATAATGAATGGAAGGGGTATCTCTGTAATTAGCACATCCCAGGGAGTAATGAACGGTGCTATGGCTAAGAGTAAGAATTTAGGGGGCGAATTTATATGTCAAATTTGGTAATAAAATGTCTAGAATAGGATTACAAGAAATAACAATAGAAGAAGGAGTAACAGTAGTAAAAGAAAACGGTTCTTTAACTGTTACAGGAACGCTTGGAGAAATTCAAATCGGTTTACCCGACAGAATAGAGGTTGAAATAAAAGACAATATCCTAAGTGTTCTTTCAAAAGGAGAAACCAAACAAGACAGATCAAACCATGGAACCTACAGAGCTCTAATACAAAATGCCATTAGTGGTGTTAAAGAAGGTTTTAGTAAGACTCTAGAGTTAGTAGGAGTCGGATACAGAGCTAGAATGGAAGGTGCCAAATTAGTAATGAGCTTGGGACTAAATCATCCCGTAGAAGTAGAACCTTACGAAGGGATACAAATAGAGGTACCAGAAGAAACAAAGATAGTAGTAAAAGGTTATGACAAACAAAAGGTTGGAGAATTTGCTGCAAAGATAAGAGAATTAAGAAAACCAGAACCTTACAAGGGCAAAGGAATCAGGTACGAGAATGAGTATGTTAGAAGAAAAAGCTCTAAAGCCAATTTAGCTACAGAATAATATATTAAAATATACCTATGACAAGAAGTAAAGAACAACAAAGAAAAAGAAGAAAGGCACATATTAGAAAAACCGTTCATGGTACAGCTACTAAACCTAGAGCTTTTGTCTTTAAAAGTAACAAGTATTTCTATGCGGGATTAGCAGATGACGATAAGGGTATAGTATTAAAATCCTTTATGACTAAAAAGAAAACAGATGATATAATAGCCATGG
>CAYGKF010000029.1:0-8854 GCA_964350615.1 uncultured Candidatus Saccharibacteria bacterium | reverse complement strand
CCTCTGTTCTACTATCCGCTATAGATAATATCCACCTACCATTCTCATCTACTGAGCTTGCAATCTTAGAACTCTTTCCTTGACTCCCTGTATTATCTTCATCTTGAACATAAGCAATTACAACTGCTTCTTTGTGCTCAGGTATCCCTTCAATATCCCCTCTTACAGAATCAAAAGGAGGAGGAGATGAAAGAGTTGGAAATGTAGTAACTGTATACTTGCTACCTGCGTTATCATATACCTTATCTCCAGAATTTATTTCAAAGAAATATTCTGTTTCAGGTTGTAATCTACTTAAAGATACAATATGAACATAGTAAGGGTTTCGAGTTGTAATACCGTCTCTTTCATCACTCACATCTAAAGTAAGAGAATCTACAGAAGTACCATAACTAACATAACCTTCTTCTCTTTCCTCAGACACCCATATTACAGAAAAACCAGTATCTGTAAGATTGATTATTTCTACACTAGACTCTCCTGCCACACCACTTACTGCTCCCCCTGGAGTTACCATATCTAGCCAGCGTAGGTCATGAACCAACTCATATTTCCTCTCAAAGGAATCTTCTTCAATAATGGGTTCTGTTATTGCTACAGGGGTTGGAGTTGGAGTTGGTGTTGGGACTTGTTCTGTAGAATGTGCCTCTAGCATAGATTCCGAAGGAAAATGTGTGTATAAGGTAGCATCACTTCCCATATTAAGAACATATACATCCTTGAGTTTGCCATTGCTATCAAAAAGTTCTAAGTATGTACCCTCTACAAAAGCTCCTTGGTTTACTCCAGATATTGCAATTAAAATAATATTTGTACTGTCAGAGACTCTAACCAAGGATTTATCTGAGATATTTCTGAAAGCAGAAATATCTATTATCCAATTCCCTCCTCTAGGCATTATTGCCGAGACAGGGTATGTAGATTTGTCCTTTAGCATAGCAAACAACATAACATCTTCTCCACTAGCACCTGATACAGACCCATGTATAGGGTTAGGAATAGGTGTGTCTGCCGTAATTGGGGCTGTTTTAAACGTAAAGGTCTTCTCACCTTCACTAGTATATTTTTTACTGTCTGAGACAATAATAAACTGGTACTCAGTATTTGGTTCCAGATTTGTTAACTCTACATAGTGAGTGTACTTCCTTCCACTTCCTCTCTTGTCTAATACTGGACTTTGTTCTACATTGTTTAATACTGGAACTACAGAACCTGTAGCACTTATATCAGTAACCCAACTTACAGTAACAGAGCTAGTGGTTAAATTACTAAGTGCAACATTTTTAGGTTGAGCTTCTACAGAGGCTCTTATTATTAATTGGTATACTTGGTAAGAAGCAAATACTAATATTGGAAGACCAATTAAAAGTATTGCTATTATTATTAAATCTTTTCTTCTTTTACTCGGAATAGTAGCTATTTTCATTACTAATTATGATACCTATAAAAGAGAAAGAAGACAATTGTACAGTCTATTTTCTTTTAAGACCTTCTAGAAAATCTCCGACTATTGTTATTAAACTACCTATCTTTTTTATTGGTACTAATACAGATTCATTTATGGACATAACTGTACCTTTTAGAACGGTTATTGTTTCTTGCATGTCATCTACTATTAGAGCTGTTTGTCTGGTTATTGCATCTGCGTTCTTTATAATTGCTCTAGAGTCTTTTACTGCATCTCTAGATTCCTTAATTAGCATAGCTATGTAGTAAAGAACTAGACAGAACATAAGGGTTATTGCTCCTATTATTACCATCCAATATATTGCGGGTATTGTTTCCATTGTTGTTATTTTTTTAAATTTATTATTACATCTAAAGGATAACAGAAGATACGGGTTATTTCTAGTAACCCATATCTCCTTATTACAAAGATACTGTCTAATTTACTACTGTGTTTTTAATTTTGGTTGCCATTTACCTCTTCCTTCTAGAACTCTCACAAAGACAGATTCTAGACGATTTATTGGGAAGTCAAAGCCATATTCTTGACCTTCAGACATTTGAAAACCGTCATACATTTGTTTATCTTTCTCCCATTTAGATACATTGTCTGCTGTGAAGTTTGATGCATTAATATCTGTTAACATACTCTGTGCGGTGTATGTTTTTACTCTTGTTCCATACAAGCCAACAAGGTTCCAGCCTTCATAGAGGTTTATAGGGGCATTGTCTCCTATACTTTCATACTTAACGGGTTGGCCTACAATACTGATATTTACATCTCCCCTTGCTTTAATTACATAGCCTTCACCAGGGAGTAATTGGAAGTCATCGTTACTGTATAGTACAGTATTTTGTCCCACTATTCTCCATCTCCCTCCATCGTATCTGGATATAGAGAATATTATGTCTCCGTATACTTCGTTTAGTTGTTTTAGTAGTCCTGCAGCTGTTCTAAATTCTTCGTTTGGTATTAGGAATGGGAACGATACAAAGTTAAAGCCTTCTCTTAACTGATAATTAAATGTTTGACTTAGAGCTACTATATTAATTTGTGAGGCTATGTCAGATACTTTGATATCTATTCCTTCATCGTATTGACCGTTGTTGTTTTTGTCGATGTAAATGAGGGTTCCATGTCCCGAAGAAGTTATATCAAAAGCATATATCTGTCCCTCGTATTCAAAAGTGTATAATCCTGGAGCGATTCCTACAATCATGTCTGTTTCGGGATCGAAGATGTATTCTGTTGAAGAATTAGGTGTTGATGCTTGTACATAGGAAAATATTGAATTTAAAATTGAGTTTCCCTTGGAAGATTGATCACTCACTCCTTGGATGTCTCCTGTATAAGGTAGACACTCTCCATCTTGGCAAGTATGTTTTATATTATCTTCTTTACAAACTTTGTCCTTATGTTGTGGAACTCCCCCACCAGGAGTCATTATAGAACATCTACTAACTTCTTCAGCATAAACTCCTTCTGCTATAATTCCTCCCTTGTATAAACAGCCATTGGGATTATCACAAGGATTGCCAGGAATAACCTCCCCTGGCTCAATAGCTGCTTTAATGCTGCGTCCTCCTTCTACCTCTGTCCACTTACTTGAAATACATTGGTACATAACATCATTTTTTTCATCAAAACAATACCTACTGCTTAAGAAGGAAGAACTACAATACTGAGAATTTCCTTCTATAAACTCTCTACAATAATAGGGATTATGTTTAGTAGTTAAACTATGGAAAGTATATTCCTTCAATTCTCCTCTTTTACACTCATACATTTTATCATCAAGAGCATAAACAAAAAGTGAAACACCAGAACCTGCTTCGAAGCATTCTTGTGCGGGGGAAACCGCCTCATGAGGACCAAATTCTTCACTGGAGAACAGTTGCACAAGCCTACCTGCACACTCAGTAGATGTAGTAAAAAAATGAGGCAAATTAAAAGTTGAGCGGATATGATATAAATCAATTTGCTTGCAACGATTCCCAGCAATATAATATCGAATAGTAGATGCAGGATCTGGGGGATCCTCCTCTCCTTGTAACTCTCTTATTTTAGCAAAACAATTCGTTTTTGAATTAAATTCTCTTCCTGCTTCCACTTCTTTTTGAATTGCTGGCCTGGTAAGTTTTTTACATCTCATATTAGGAGTATGACGGCCAGAAATAAACCAACCATTTCCCGAGGTCCCTCCTTCATCGTCTGTATCTTCAGTGGCGTCACCATTATCTTCCCTTTCGATAGGACCAAAAACCCTCCCATCCCGATTTTCTGGAGAACAGTTTTCAGTTCCCACAGATTTCCATCTATAACTTATTACCTGACCGTCATCATCTCTTTCATCAACCTGACATTTCTTACAATCACCCCCAAACCAAACATGTTGACCTGGACTACCGTTTGCACATCCACTAGATGCTTTGGCAACATTTGCAATAGCCTGCTCCAACGTCCCTGATTGTTTTCCCTTACACCCCGGTCTAGCATCTAAAGTTGCTTGAGGACAAGGACAAGAATTTGTTACAGGGCCACCAAGTATATAACATGGTCCACAATAACCTGCAAAAGTACAAGTAGTAGCCTCAACTTCAGAAACAAACTTTCCTAAAATACCACTATCTACCCTCCCTATTCCTACCCCATCTCCTTGAACCTGTAAAGGATCATTTATTACTATCATTTCAGCAGGAGCAATAAAATCACTATGTAAAATCCCTTCCCACCTACCTAAGGATCCTGCATCTATATTTATCTCTGCTAAAATATTTGTTATAGTCTCTCCATCAACATACCTATTTAAAAAATTCTCCCCATCCTCCCCCCTTATACCACTAATATCTATGTACCAATTCCCTTCTTCATTAAGCCTCCCTGAGTAAACAGTACTCCTTTCCTCACTAAATTCATCTAATAAATTAAAATACACTATTCCATCTACCACGGGTACCAGCAACTCTGGATCTTCTATCCCTTGCGCATCAAGAATCCTCCCATACGCAGGAACAGGACTCTTTACACTCTCCGGTACCTCCAATGTAGTAACTGTACTAATCTCATCCAAAGCTCTAACTTTTCTATACAAAAACCTATCCCCTATCATAAAACTATACTCTGTCTCTGGATCTAACCCCGTAACAGTAACATGATGAGTATAATACTCCCCCATATTAACAACCTCTACCTCCATTTCAAAATCCTCCATTGAAGGTTGTAAATCCTCAGACTCATACAAATTCATAGCTGTCTTTTCTACTGCCTCTAACTCTGCTCTTCTTACATCCCTAGTATCATAAAACCTCTCTCCTCCTAACCCTAAAACTGTAAGAGGTAACCACGTATCTCCTTCAAAAGACACAGCCGTTGCAGATATAGGAGATTTTGTGTTCCAACTCACAGTAACAGAACTAGATGTAACATTCGTAAAACGTACATCATTGGGTGCTATCCGGAGATATTCATAAACAAAGAAACCTACTATCCCCATTCCAACAACTAATAAAACTACCTTACATACTGTCCTTAAAGTCTTTTTAAGCTTAATACTCATAGATAGAGCATATAATATTACATAGTTATATCAAACCTAAAAAACAGTAATATGTCAAGGATGATGATATAATCACACATGCAAAAATTCTTTATTAGACACAAATTATCAGTAGGAGATATAACAAATCTCTCCGACTCAGACAGTGAGTTAATTATAAAGGAAGGAAAATATAATATAGAGGATGTAATAGAAATAGAAACATACGAAAAACACTTCTATGGACAAATAACAGACATTACAAAAAGTACTGTACAAGTACAAATTGTAGAAGACTTAGGAGAAAGAAAAACAGAATACATACCCAGTATTACAATAATACAATCATTAAGTAACGATACTAAGTTTAATTATTTCATAGAAAAAAGTGTAGAGATTGGTATTGAAAGAATAATCCCCATACAATCTAAATACTCACTTAAAACAAAAGCAAAAGCTATTAAAGACACAGGCTATTGGAACAAATTAGTAAAAGATGCTGTAGAACAATCTAGAAATATATTCCCTACCATAATAGAAAAACCTATTAGAATAAATGAATTAAAAAACTACAATCTAGATGGTCTTAAAATTTGTCTTAGTACAGAATCCGCAGGAATAACTCCCCAAAATTTAAGAGAAGTTTTAGAAAAAACACTTCTAAAAAATAAAGAAACTCTTTCTAAACCCGTACACATAGCCATAGGCCCTGAAAAAGGATGGAGTTCCTCAGATATTGAAATATTTAAAAACTTAAACTTTGAATTTGTAAAACTAAAAGGAAACATATTAAGAACTGAAACAACAGGGTTAGTTATTGGGAGCATTATTAAATATCTAAAAGGAGAAATTTAAAAAAATGAAAAAGAAAAGAACAGATTACAAAAAATCTAGGGGAAGGAAAAGTAAACAAAGAAAGTTTTATACTAAAGAAGACATATTTATATCTAGAATGGCTAGTATATTACTAAAACCTAAATCTAGAATAAAACCTCTTTTCTCTCAAAAATCTATTACCACTATTAGACTTAATCCTTTAAAAGGAGATATTGAAAAAACTAAAAGGTCTCTAATGGGAAGAGGATATGAATTAGAGGAAGTGAATTGGGCACCAAATACTTATCATATATTAAATAAAGATAAAGCTAAGGTTTCAGAGACTTATGAGTATGAGGATGGTAAATATTACATTCAAAATCTTTCTAGTATATTACTCTCTCTCCTCATAGACCCTAAGGAAGGAGAAAAAATATTAGATATATACGCAGCTCCTGGAGACAATGTCACACATATAGCTTCAATGACTAATAATAGGGCAGAGATTGTTGCTAACGAATTTGAAATTTCTAGAGTGTCTTCCTTAAACAATGTTTTAAATCATTTTGGTGTTAAGAATTGTGAAGTAGTTCTTAATGACCCTAATGACCTTGGTACAAAATACCCTATTTCTTTTGACAAGGTGTTACTTACTGCTCCTTGCAGTAAAGAGGGAGATCTATCATTTAAGGATATGTCGTCCTTAAGAGCTTGGAGTATACAGAGGGTTAAGAAATATTCACATATACAGAAAGATTTAATAGAGAGTGCATTTTTAACCCTTAAGCATGGTAGCTTCATGATTTACTCTACATATACATTAGAAACAGAGGAGAATGAGGGAGTAATTACATATCTTTTAGAGAAGTATCCTAATGCTAGGTTGGAAGAAATTAAAGTAAGTAAAGATATAGAATTTACAAAAGGTATTACTAAATGGAGTGGTCATATATATCATCCTTCTGTTAAAAAAAGTATGAGAATATTACCTAGTGAAAGAATGAAGGGTTGTTATATTGCTAAGATATTTAAAGAATAGGAATAAAAAATTCTCCTAGCGTTAGAACATAATCTTTTGTAAAATAAAGTATGTTAATCTTAATTACAGAGAAAGCTAAAAAAGAACAAATACTACAAGCAAGTAAAGACATAGATAGTATATTAAAAGAAAAATCAGGATGGTAAATCTAAAAACTTTGGACACAAAATCTTTAATACTTGACATGACAACTAACCTAACTAGGATTGGTAACTTTGTACTAGATGAAAATTATGAAAAAGCTAATTACTTCGTTGATGAACTTGAACAGTATATTAAAGAATTAAATACCAGAGAGTATGATGAAAGACTTAGAACTTGGGTAGAAAGAACTAAAAATATTATAAAAAATGTTAGAGAAAAAAATATTGAAAGTAAATATATAGCAGACGATTCTTTTACAAACGGAATAGTTTTACAAAACCGAGCTATATATTTTCTTTAAAGGCTTAACCTTTTTACTTTTTTTCTTCTATCCCTTTTAGGCTTAGTTTTATCTTCCCTTGGCTATCTACACCTACTACCTTTACCTTAATTATATCTCCTTCATTTACATACTTTCTTACATCTTTTACAAATTCATCAGCCATTTCAGAAACATGTAAGAGGCCTGCTACACCTGGAGCTAGGTCTACAAATGCTCCATAATTCATTATGGATGCTACCTTTCCTTTGTATACTCCTCCTACTTCTGGTTGGAAGTCATACCCTGCAACCAACTCTTTTGCTTTCTCTATCGATTCTTGAGAAGAACTATATATATTTACTGTTCCGTCTTCCTCTATCTCGAGTTCTGCACCTGTTCTTTCTGAAATCTCTCTAATATTTTTACCTCCTGGACCAATTATTTCTCCAATCTTATCTTTAGGTACCTTTACCTGAACCACCCTAGGAGCATGTTCAGACATAGTTTCCCTGGTCTCAGATATTGCTTGGGCCATTGCCTCTAAAACCTTTAATCTAGCTTCTTTAGACTGCTTAAATGTTTGCTCTACTATGTCCATTGTAAGACCCTTGGTCTTAGTGTCCATCTGTACTGCAGTAACTCCATCTTGTGTACCAATTACCTTAAAGTCCATATCTCCGTAAAAATCCTCTACTCCCTGCATATCTGTTAGTATTTTAAAACCACCCTTGTCTTCTGTTACTAGACCACAAGCTATTCCAGCAACTGGCTTTTTAATTGGAACACCTGCTGCCATTAATGCCATACTTGAACCACAAGCTGATGCCATTGAACTAGATCCATTCTCTCCTTGTATTTCACTCATTACTACCATTGTGTATGGAAAGTCTTCTTCAGAAGGTATTACAGGTAGTAAACCCTTCTCCGCTAACATACCATGACCTACTGCCCTTCTACTTGGAATTAATCTTGGTCTGTATGCTTCCCCGTATACAAATGGCAAGTCATTGTAAAAATGCATATATCTCTTTTCTCTCTCTCCTCCCATATCGTCTTCTAACTTCACATCTCTTAGACTACCTAATGTGACTACTGTCAATGTTTGTGTCAAACCTCTTGTAAATAGTGCAGTACCATGTGCTCTAGGAAGAAGATCTATCTCTGTAGCCATCTCTCTAATTTCATCCATTTTTCTTCCATCTGCTCTAATGTCATCCTTGATTACCAATTTTCTTAATGCTTTTTTAAGAAGTAAGTCGTATGCATCATTTAAAGAAGATTTGGAATGCTTACCATCAAATTTCTCGTATAATTCTTTCTTAGTAGACTCATGAATGTCAGAATCTGCTTTCTTTAAGTTTTCTTCTATCCTTTCTTCTCCTAAAAATTCCTTTACTTTATCTACAACCTCTTCATTTAGACCCATTGGTTCATATGTTTTATCTTTAGGTTCAAGTTTCTTTAAGAATTTATTCTGTTCATCTAACCATGTTTGCATAAATTCTAAAGACTTTTTCATTCCCTCTATGATTACACCCTCTTCTATGTCATGACACCCTGCATCTATCATAGAAAATGACTTACCATCTCCTGCAACAACATAATCCATAC
>CAYGKF010000028.1:0-9113 GCA_964350615.1 uncultured Candidatus Saccharibacteria bacterium | reverse complement strand
GAGCATCGGTTTGTGGAACCGAGGGTTGTGGGTTCAAATCCCATCTTCCACCCCATTCTTGAGATTGGTTCAATTCGTATATCTTGTCAAACGGCTCAGCTAGTGTTACATCAAGCTTCTTATCATCCAATGTAAGGTTCAAGGTTATTAGTCCTAAAAGCTCTCGTTTTTTGTCTGGACTTGAACTTTCGAAAATTTCCCAAGCTCTAGAAGTTATAGTTAGCAAGTTAGATACGAACTTCCCATAGTCCAAGCTAGCATCAAAATACATACCTCTTTGATACAATAGCTCTTCGTTCCTTTCTCTTAGTTCCTTTGCTTTATTGTCGTATACATCCTTAGTAATACTCTGGGCAAGGAATAGGTCTAAAAGTTTGTTCTCTGCTTTTTCATTTTCTTGAAGTTGTTTATCAATTATCTCAAGTTGTTCTTCCTGAAACCTGTTTTTACTGTCTGTCATATTTTTAACCCCTTCTATAATTTCGTGCATATACTTCTCAGGAATAACGAGATTCCTAAATAGTTCTTCTAGCTGTTCAATAAGAATTTTCTCAGATACATTTACATTAGGACACTCTTCTTTTAGCTTTGAACATCTCACATAAACATTTCCCTTTGTTGTGTATGGTGTGCAAAGAGCCCCACATTTCCCACATCGAATAAAACCACTAAAGATATAATTGTTTTCTGTATTTCTACCAGTTTTACGACCACCTTTGCCGTTTTTAACATCTTGGCATATATCATATAACTCTTTAGAGATAATATTACCCCATTGATGAGGGTATTGTTTCCCCTTAACAACATACATACCATAATAAATTGGATTGTTTAACATTCTCTCAATTACACCTTTTGAGACAGGAACATTATTTCGAGTATTATTTGTCAAACCCTTTTCCCTCAATGTTTTTGCAAGCTTACGAATAGAGTATGTTCCTGTTGAATACAATTCGAAACCTTCTTTAACAAGATATGCTCTTTCAGGGTCTATTTGTCCCCAAGCTCTTTCCCTACCATTTCCTATATCTTCTCTAATATTTAAGTAACCTAAGGGTAATTTCCCGATAGGTTCACCTTGTTTAAGATTAAGCTCGTATGTTCTTTTTACATTTTCACTGATTGTAAGACAATAATACTGTGCACCAATAACAGTCATATTCCATCTCATTATGTCTGAAGCAGGGGATTCTCTATGAAGTATTAGATTTTCAGAAGCAAAATGGAGTTCTACAGTCCCTTCTTTTATTTTGTCATATACCCAAACTGTTTCCTTGAATCCTCTTTGAAATCTATCTACTTTATCTGCAACAATAACTAAGACTTCATTCCCCGCGGATTCAATAGAATCGTTCATTATCTTCATAAACTTCCTTCTATCACCTTGTGTAGAGGATTCTACAAGCTTGTAAGGGCTATGAATAAGTTGCAGGTCTTTTAGCTCTACATATTCCTTTAATCTATTTACCTGAGCTCCCAAAGAGTTTCCATCCACTTCCTGCTCTTTTGATGACACTCTAGCTAAGATAATTGCTTTCATTCAAAACTCCTGTTTAATGTTGTTCTAATTTGATTCTCATATTTATTTTCCTCAACAAGTTCAAAGTAATAATCATTTTCTCTCTTTACTTTGATTAAAGAATCCTGCAGTTGCTCCACAGAGTAATCATTCATAAATTCAAATACAGTTTGTTTGTAATCAGTATCCTCATTCCCAACTAGGTGTTTCCCCTTACTCTCTATAACATACATTAAATCTAATTTACCATTATCACCCTTTCTAGCAACAACAAAGTCAGGTCTAATCTTATTTTGTTGCCAACCTTGAATTGCATACCATCCTTTTGAAGCTTTGTTTCTAACCCACCACAAAATTTTTTCTTGATTCTCAAGTAGTTGAGCTACATCAGCTTCTAAGCCATTAAGAGATGAAATATCAAAATCATCATATAAATAATAATTGAAAGTATTGTTGTATCTAGGTTCATTGATAGTATCTGTTTCTGGAATTCTAAAACCTAAGCCATTATCACTCAAAGCCAATATTAACTTTTTAGAGTCAACCAATCTCTTGAATATCTCTGATTCTTGTTTCAGCTTTGCTTCCTGAAATACTCTTACTATTTCTGAGACAATAAAACCATTATATTGGGACAGTTTGTCTTCTTCTATCTTATGTTTCAATATCTTGAAATATTTTTCTGCAATCTTTCTTGAGAGAAAGGCGTTTTCTATGACATTATTTATCCTTCTCGTAAGATATGACACATCAAAGTCAAAGGTTCTTTTAAGAAACTCTTTTTCTTCCCTATCTAAGAATTTCCCATTCTCTAAATCAACTTTTATTAAAGCCCTTGATAATTTCTGGTTGCTTAGGGCAGGTATTATATCTTCGACAATCTTCTCTGCATCCAAAGACTCAAAATTTAACAACGGCTTTATATCAATACTATAATTAAATTCTCTATACTGCTTTTTTTCTTCTTCAATTAGCCAAATAGGTAGATATAAACTTTCGGTATACTTTTCTTTAATATTTCGTTTTATTTTCACAGTTTTTAATTTTCTTCCTTCTGTAACAATATTGCTTGAATTTCCGCCAACTAAATCCCCAAGTCCCTCTTCCTTAAACCCTCTTTCTATTTGAGAAAGAATCTTAATTGTTTTACCTTTAGTGAAGAATACATAACTTTCATCTAAATCCTGTATCCCAGTCTTTCTACCAAAAGGTTGTCTTAATATTCTACCTACTAATTGAGTAACACCTGTATTAGAATTTACATTAGGAATTATTCCTAACAGATATGCAAAAGGGCAATCCCAACCTTCTTTCAACGCATCCCTCGTAATAATCCACCTAATCTCGGAGTCCTTTGACAATAAATCAATATCTTCAATGTCATTCTTGGAACTACTTTTGATGGCAATTTGCTCAGCTGGAATACCAATATCTATCAAATATTCTTTAACATCCTCACTGTGGACGAATTTCTTACCTCTTTGGTCATTCCCAGTTCTTTCAACCTGTATCAGACTAATAGGTCTTATATATTCACCCGTATCGGCTTTATATTTAATTGTTATTTCTTCAAGAGAATCTCTCAAGTCTTTTATATCCTTTATCATAGTTTGCCAGTCATCAACCTGAGTAGGGGTTTTGATGTTCATATCAAGCTTAATCATTTCTTCATCCTTTAGTTCCTGTCCAGTAACAGAAATAAGTATATTCATATCAGACTTAGGTGTAGCTGATAAACCAACAACCATCGCAGGATTAAGATTATTGATAGTCTTTCTAGCAGTCTCAGAAAAAACCTTATGTATTTCATCTATTATTATTAAAGGATTTGTAAGTCGGACAACATTTCCAAGACTTGTCTTTACTTGAGGCATTAAAGACATTTCTTTATGGAAAGTATCCAAGTTTGGAATCTTCTCTAACAATTCTTTATGTAAATCGAAACGGCTGTCCTCAGGAAAGAAAGAGCCATAAGCTCCACTATCAGAAAACACTTTTAAGCTAGCTTTATTAGTCTTTCTACTTACAGACTGAATCATCAACATCAAAACCACCAAGTTCTCTTCTACATCCTCAATTCTCAATTCCTGTCCTTTCTCGACTATTACAGTATGACCACCGCTAGCTTGGTCAAGCATTTGTCTGTATGGATGAGACTTGTCCCTTAAGCTTTCTATAGTTTGCGTATAAATAATATCCGAAGGAACAACCCATACAACTAAACCTGTTTTTCTTTTTACAAACAGTTCTTGATATTGTCGTATAGTATCAACAGCTAAAAGAGTCTTTCCACCTCCTGTTGGCATCTTTATACAAAATCTTGGATAATGTTCCCCTAAACCGTTCTTAGGGCTATCGGGGACATTTTCTAAGCCAACTGTTGTAAAAGAATTGTGCACCCAATCTATTTTTACATTGGGAATGTTTGCTAATGCCGTCTTCAATTCAGAAGCTTTAACAAAATATTCCCTAATATCGTTTGATACTCTTTTCTGGTATTCCTTAAATATCATTATTCAGCTCTTTCAAATAAATTATATGGAATACTTACGAATCTAATATCATTTTCTGAGAGATAATCATCATCTAGGAAACAAGCAGGTGCATATACTATTTTCTTTCCTTTGGGTAAATCTTTTGCAAAATCGTGAGTAAGAGCCATTCTCTGTAGTTCTTCCAAAGATTCTTTATAGAGTAGGTATACCCTTGTATCGCCGATTTTTCCTGCAAGATACTTATCTCTAGAGATATCTTCCTTCTTAGGCGTTTGTCCTGTTGCAAGATAGAATACATATTTTGCTAATTGTTCATATGTTGGTAGTTGTCCAGAGAGAATTGTTTCTGCGTCTATCGGTTGTCCAACTTTTCTATATTCAAACCCAATCTCTTTGTCTTTGAGTTTTGTTTCAATTACTTTTACAATTCTTTCCCTTGTAATATCCCTACAGATATTCTTTTTTGGCTCTTTCTTACTATTCTCGGGCATTTGAATCATTATAAACTTACGATTACCATCGTCTTCTTCATTTAATTCTAATACTGCTTGAGCTGTTGTTCCCGAACCTGCAAAAGCGTCAAGAATATAATCATCTTTATTTGTAGTGTAGGTTAAGAGATATTGGATTAGATAAGATGGTTTGGGATTCGAAAAAATATCTTTTTCTCCAAAAATTTCCTTTAATTCATTTGATGCTTCCCCCGTATTAGCAAGCTCATATAGAATACTCCTTTCCTTTATAACCTTAGTATCTTCACTATCAAAATATACTTTTTCATATGGGGTTAATCTTCCATCCTTATCTAGCCATTCAATTAAATTACCATCTATCAATGTTTGCATTCTAGATTTCCCAACACGCCATCTTCCATCATTTCCATCAGGAGCGATAGGGTAAGTCTTTTCACTATTCGGATTAAGAATAGGGAAATACATACTAGGTCTATCTTCTTTTCGAGCTCCAGTTCCCCATTTTTCAAGTTTGACAAGTTTATATTTACCATCTTCATCCTTTCTATTAAAACCCGAATCATCCAACTCAACCTCTTCATCCATCCAACTAAACAATTCCGTTTTTGCATAAATTACAATATACTCGTGTTCAGTAACAAAGTAGCTATCTGTTTGCCCACCTCCTTCTTTTTTTCTCCATATAAATGTTCCAACATAGTTTTGTTCACCAAAAATCTCATTTGCAAGACATCTGAAATGATGGTGCTCATTATTATCAAGACTCACCATAATACATCCAGAATCTGCCAACAATTCTCTCATTATTTTTAATCGAGGGGTCATCATACTTAACCATTTATCGTGTCTAGTCATATCATCAGCTCCAACTTGTTTGCCCAACCATTCCTTTATAAGAGGACTATTTACATTATCATTGTAAATCCACCCCTCATTTCCTGTATTATATGGCGGGTCAATATAAATACACTTAACCTCTCCTGCATATTGGGGCAATAAACTCTTAAGAGCAGGTAGATTGTCACCTTCGACAATTAAATTCCCATCTGCTTTATCAATATTATGTCCAAGTTTCTCAATCTCATCTAATGTGTGATATGGAACTGATAGATGATGATTCCAAACCATCTTTTTACCCTTAAATTTCAACTCTGCCATTGTATTTGCTATTTGTAATAAATTTATCTAAGTCTTCTGTTTTAATTCTATGTTGTTTACCGACTTTATAAGCAGTAATTTTCCCTGCTTTAACCCACCTAAAAACCGTGATATACGAAACCTTTAAGATATCTGCTACTTCCTGAATTGTATAGAATAGAACCTCTTTGGCAGTTCCAGAATTGTCAATCATTATTTATCATTATTATACATATACTATAGTTATTCAAGTGATTTGTCGTCAAATTTATGAACTATTGTCCTAAAATCTTTTAATTGTTTATCTATTTCTCGTATCATAAAGTCTTTATTCATATCAGAATCATTAAGTTTATCTAATAAGTCTCTTTTTCTTGTCCATTTATATGAATTTTTCTTCCCATTCCAATCCATTATAGCTCTTATACCACTAATCCCTACATCTTTAATCATTGAATTTAGAAAGAAGATATTTATCAATTCACTATCCTTCAGGGTAGGGTTCTCGGTTTTCAATCTACCAAAATACTCAAAGTTTGTTTCTTCTTTCCAAGATATTTTCAAGTATCTATCCTTTATTTTATTCCAATATCCCAACAACATCTTCTTTGCTGTTTCTTTATTAAACAAATTCGCAAAAGTTAATTCTTTATTCGAAAAGAAGTCTGGATGATACCTTTTGAGCATTTGTCTAATACTTCTTCCATTCCCTAACCTAAACTCAAGTCTTAAAACAGAGAATACAGACTTTAACTCATCCAGCAAGTTAAATTGTATATAAGAATCATTTTCTATGGATTTACTCTCAGATTTTTTCGCTTGCTCAAGCTCTTTTACTTTGTCATAAATAACAAATTCCCAATCTTTTGCGTGTATATGTAAAATTTGCCCACCATTCTTAAAGCTAACATTCTTTATGTCTAGCATCTGGTTACAGTCAACCGCTTTTGCTAACTGATTAAGCACCATAGGACAAGACAAACCCTTTGGCAAAATTAGATTTTTTGAAAAATGTATTGCGGATACTCTAGCATTTCTTATCCTATCTTCAGACATATCCACTTGCATATATGCAAGCTTTTGTTCCAAACTGGATACTATCTCTTCAAAATCAGTATCGTCAACTTCCTGAAAATTATTTCCAAAGAGCAATTTGGGTATAGAAAACTCAATCCTTAGTTCAGTATGGAAACCATCCCTCACTCTTTTGATTAGAGTTAATCTAGGAATATATATTTTACAAGTTTTTTCAGTTGAAGTAGGGTTTCTTTTAGTATTGAAGTATCCGTTAGGTAATCTTCGAAATGGTGCTTCCCAAATACCATCTAAAGAATCAGTAAAGATATTCAAATCATTAAAATCTTCTCTTTTACAAGGTATCGATAAGACTACTGTATCTATCATCGTATTTCACTACTTCTTTCAACTTATTTATTATTGCTTTAGACATTTCATCCCCTGTTTCTTTGTTGATAGGGTAGAAAATGTTAAATTGGTCTTCACCTACTATGCGAGTAGGGTAGCTTAATCTGTATTCACTACTTAGCGTTTGCATAATTCCAATAGAACCAAGGTAGAACTTGTCATCTACAACCACGCTAGCGAAGCCCACAAGCTCCCCAGAGGGCTTTACAAGGTCGATATGTATCTCACTTATCTTCATACTATTGTTTATTAGAATTTATTTCTGCTTCTGCTTCAGAAAGTAGGTAGCAAAATCTAACAAGTCTATTAAAAGACTCGTCTAGCTGAGATTGAGAAGAATCCTTCTTCTTAATCACTTCTTTGATACTTTTTACTTTCTTTGTAGAAGTCATACCCGATGTTAACGGATATTGACTAGAAAATCGTTGTAGTAGGGGTATTTATGACCAAATAGGGTTGAATAGGTTTGTAGACCTATAAACGAATATAATCTAATCCAAGATTTTTAAGTTCCTCTTTGGAAATAGAAACTCTTTTCAAGCAAATATTAGTTTTACTTACACTAAGAAACACTTTGCGAATATCCTTAGTAAAACCTAGTTGCTCTGCAATTTTATTCAAGTCTTTTATCAAAGGTTTTTTCAAACTACTCTCCAAATCCTTTCTTGAAAGTGTTCTTCCAACATTGTTAAAAAGATACTCACAAACCAAATCATTTTCGGAGTTAAAATCAGGATTTGCTAAAATTATAATATTATTAAGAAGTATCTTACGATTTATATATTTCAATTCCATTCCATCCTTTTTTGCAAAAGGAGAATCTTCTTTCGTTAAAAAATTCTTTTTTGAGACCAATAGTCCACTGTTGTATTCAGTATAACCCCGATAGTATCTATCGAATTGGGTATTGTTAATTCTTATTACAAATTTATAATCCTCAGTATTTTTCCCTTGACTATTTTTTGTATTTTCAGAGTTAGCAGAATCTTTCTCGGAGACATTAGGTTCAGATACTATCTCTAGAAGTTCTAATTCTAATGCCATTTTGTGTAATGCTCCCTTAACAAGCTCTAACTCTGCATCATACAAACCACTATTGTTGTCCATAGAAAAAGAAATTTCTTCCCCCTCAGGGGCAATATAGGTTAGATTATCTATCTTTTGTAATAAGAACTCAAAGATATCCCTTTCACTATAATACAATTTTAGTTCTTCTAATAAATTAAAACGATTTTGGCATTGATTCGGGATGAGAAACCTTCCAAATAGTCTGTGTTATAAAATCGTTATCATTTTCATCTGTATGATAAAAGGCAACCTCTTTATAAGGGTCAAATGTATCCATTCCATATTGAGAGCAGAGTAAAGCCCCAAGTGCAACAACTGAAAACACAGCATTCTCTAGATTTGCTAGTTCAAACTTGGTTTCTCTATTATGTTTTACTTCGTTGTATATCTGATACCAGTGTTTCCAATTGTTTGTTTTACAATCTGTAATCAAATCATCGTAATTAGCAAAACCCTGCCAAATCATATACGGACAAAGATTTGCTCCTAACCACCCAGGCATTGTCCAATCATTTAACAAAGGGGAGAAAAACACATATTCATACAATTCAAAATCTTTAATAATATCAAAATATGTAACAATATCAGATTTATCAATTTTATGCTGAGAAAATCCATTCTCTGTAAGAATTTGCTTGCAAACATTCTCAAACTCAGTTCCAGCTCTTAAGATGATTTCAAAAAAACGATGAGAATAGGTCTTTTGATTTTGAGCTACAGGTTCTACATAATCAAATGTTTTAACCAAGTCTTGTTCAAGAAGTTGATATGCTTTACAGTTACTAAACTTTCTTATTACATCTAAGCGGTTCACAATAAATAATTATATCATCAAATCACCTTAAAACTAAGAACTGGAATGGAATTCTTAAAATATTTTAGAGATAATACAATTGAATCTAAAGTCTTCCTGTCTAAGTTCATAATTATGTCCACTAACGCACCCCAGTAATCCATAGTATTTATTTCTTTCTGAATTCCTGATATAATGCCATT
>CAYGKF010000027.1:0-9149 GCA_964350615.1 uncultured Candidatus Saccharibacteria bacterium | reverse complement strand
GAAACCTTAATTTCTTAAGACAGTTTTAATATGAGAGTAAGTACCAATTTACTAAGACAATTTGGAAACATAACTGCTAATGATGAGGAAATCATTAGGTTAATCCAAGCTCACATAGGAGAGGTAGACTACAACCACAACTTAGCAGAGGATTACAAAGACATTGTAATTGCACAAATAAAAGAAAAGGAAGAACACCCTGATGCTAACAAACTCGGGATATACCAAATAGATTATGGTGCTAAAGAAAGTATCCAAGTAGTTGCAGGAGACAAAAATCTTAATGTAGGAGACAAAATAGCCTACATGAAAATAGGCTCTGTAGTTCCTTACAGTATTCAGATAGAAGAACAACCTCAAGAAATTAAAAGTGCTAAATTAAGAGGTGTAACATCCAATGGGATGTTGGGTTCTGCAAAAGAACTTAATATTGGAACAGACCATGAGAGTGTTCTAGTCTTATCTGAGGATGCTCCAGTAGGACAATCTTTTGGTGAATACTACAACCTAAATGACACTGTAATTGAAATTGAGAATAAGGCTTTAACAAACCGTGGTGACCTTTTTGGAATTTTAGGAATATCTAGAGAGCTAACTGCTATTTTAGGAAATACCTTCGAGAGTCCAAAGTGGTATCTTTCAGATAAAAAAGATTTAAAACCTGAAACAACTTGCCTGAATCTAAAAATCATTAATGATGCCGAAGCCATATGCCCAAGATATACTGCAATAGCTTTAGACAACATAAAAGTACAGGAATCTCCAGTATGGCTAAAATCTACACTTATTAAATGTGGGATTAAACCTGTAAACAATATCGTAGATACTACAAATTACATCTCTCTTTTAATAGGTCAACCTCTACACGCATTTGACTTTGACAAATTAGTAGAGCATGACCCTAACACAAAAGATAGTGCACATATTAAGGTCCGTATGGCAAATACAGGAGAAAAAATACTTGCTCTTGACGACAAACTTTACGAACTAACTGAAAACATCATGGTAATTGGAGATAGTACACACCCAATAGCAATCGCAGGAGTAATAGGAGGAAGGGACACAGAAGTAGACGAGAGCACCACAAGGATTATTTTAGAATCTGCTAACTTTAATAAGTCTAGTATAAGAAAAACCAGTATGAAGTTAGGACTCTTCACAGAAGCTGCTACAAGATTTAAACACAACTTAGACCCTAAGCAGTGTATCCCGGGTTTAGTAAAAGCTGTAGAGATAATGAAAGAGGTAAGTGGAAGCAATATTGCTTCAAAGATTATTGACATTTACCACCAAGAAACTGAAGCTAAGACGATACAAATAGATTCAGAGCATTTAAATCAAATATTAGGTACTAATATGACAACAGATGAAATATCTGGAATACTAGAGAATCTCGAATATAATGTAGAAAGAAAAACCCTTAAAGGGAAGTTCCTAAAGACTAAGAAAGATACAAAAAGAGAATCTCTTTATATTACTCCTCCTTCTTGGAGAAAGGATATAGATATTAAAGAAGACATCTACGAGGATATAGGGAGAATATTTGGTTTTAATAATATTGAAATACAATTACCTAAAAAAGAAATTAAACCTCCAACTGCTAACAATATTATTAAGATGAAACGAAAGATAAGAGAAATTCTTTCAAATAGTGGAGCTAATGAAATGGTGACTTACAGTTTTGTAGATAGTGACTCTTTTAGGAAATGTAATCTAGATAATAACCTAGCTTACAAAATTAAGAATGCTCTTTCTCCAGAATTATCCTTAATGAGAACCTGTCTACTACAATCTCTTCTTTCTAAAGCAAAAGAAAATGTTGAGAGAGGTAAAAATAGGTTTGTGATATACGAGATGAATATTGCACATCTTAATAACTACATTGAGAAAGATAAATTGCCAATAGAACACTGGTACCTAAGCTTACTTCTTACAGATAATGATACAAAAGGACAATCTTCTTTAAAACCATCTACTTTAGAATCCCCTTCGTTGAGTTCATCTTCCGCTTTTTATACAGCTAAAAAATATTTAGAAAAAACTCTTAATACTCTCGGTATTTACAATGCACAATATCTTTTAGTTGCAGATAGTGACGAAATAGATATTCCAATCTATATTAAAAATATATTAAGTATGTTTGACGCTAATGCCTCTGCTATTATTTCCATAGAGGGAGTTAAAATAGGTGTAGTAGGGGAGATTAGAGAAGATGTAAGAAAGAATTACAAGTTAAGTCAGTATACTTCTGGGTTTGAAATAAACATAGAAGATTTAGTAAAGATTAAGCCTGAAAGTAAAAAGTATAAAGAGCAACCAATATATCCATCGTTTACCCAAGATTTATGTTTCGAAATGACTGTAGAAAAGAAATACTCGGAGGTTGAAAATGAAATACAACAGATTTTGAAAAAAGAAAATCTTTGGAATAGGGTAGAATACTTAGATATTTACCAAGAGAAAAAATCTTTGGAGAAGAAAAGAATTACATACAGAATAATTGCTAGTAGTTATAAAAAGACTTTACAAGAGGATGAAATTAAAGGGATTATTGAAAAGATAAACGATACTGTAATTAAAAAGTATAAGGCTGTCTTGATTTAGTAGTTAACCGTTATTGTGTTACCTGTAATAGTTGATCCTCCTGCTTTAGCAGATACTGTTATTTTATACTGACCATTTATTACACCCTCATTCGTCCAAGATTGACTCCATCCATTTGATCCATTTGTATCTGTAAAGGTTTTACTATACCCGCCACCTACTTTGGAAACTGTGAAAGTTACCTCTTCCACCGTTCCTCCCGAGACACTTGCTACCAAAGTAACTGGGAAGGATACTGTTACACCATTTACAGGAGAAGTAAGCGAGAGCGTTATTGAAGAGCTGTCACTTACAACCTTAACTACAACACTCTTACTATCTGATTTACCATAGTTATCTTTAGCTGAAACTGTAACTGTTTGATTTCCTAAAGTCGTATCTGCAGGTACAGAATAATTTACTACAAAAGAACCATCTGCCTTAAGAGAGGCTCCTGAGACATCTTTTCCAGCAAAGTTAACTTTAAATTCTGAAATACTTTCTAAGTATCTAACTTGTCCAGAAATCTCTACGTTCTTTCCTCTAGAAACAGACTGCCCTGAGGTAGGTTTTACTAATTCAAGAACAGGAGCATTATCTGGACCTAGAGGTAGAGGACAAGTACCTGTATCTGGTTTTGCAAAAAGATAATTTGAACCTTCTCTAGATAGGAGATATTGTTCAAAGACTGTTTGGTGAAAAGAATTCTCTAAAGTATTTTCAATAACTATCCTTTGTTCTGTCAAACCATGTTTTTGTGCTGCTTCTAAATTAGTAGGAATTAAACCATTCTCTGCACAAACTTCTATTACTTCTCTCTTGTCCACTTGAGGAGGACGCCCTGCGATATATAAAGATGACTCCTTTTCGCAATCTACTCCTTCTGGAGGAGATGCACCAGAGTCTAAACAGACCGAAGTTGTAAGAACTCCTGCAGGACGATTGTAACTACCTGAAGGATAATTCTCTATAACTCTTCTTAAGAAAGAGTTAGCAAGAGGTAGTGGAACCGTAGAAGACCATCCTCTTGGCATCTCCGCATTATTATTATTCCCTGTCCAGACACCAACCACAATATTTTGGTTGTACAGGAATGCTAACAAATCTCGTGGTCCATCTGTAGTTCCTGTTTTACCACATAGTTTGTTTTGGCCAATGAAATAATGCTGATTTCCATACTTATCATTAAATCCACCTAAGTCACAAATCATCCAGTTAATAAGATACGCTTCTTTCTCATCAATAACCCTAGTTCCTGTATTTTCTTCTGCCTCCATCAAGACCTCCCCTTTAGAATCTTCTACCTTAAGAATTGGTTGTATTTCATTTCTAACACCACTGTTTGCTAAAGTAGCGTATGCATTTGTAAACTCTAAAAGTTTCATCTCTCCTGAACCCAATCCAAGACTTAAACCGTAATCTACCTTACTTGCCATACCTGTTACACCTGCCTTCTCAACTGTTTGCAAGAAATTATCTATACCAGATAGTTGTAGAGTGTATACAGCAGGTACATTTCTCGAAAGTACCAAAGCTTTTCTAGCTGTCATCAAACCCATATACTGCTTATCCCAGTTTGTAGGTTTGTAATTACCAAACGAAATTTCAGAGATATCTGGAGTTAAGAGCCATGGTCCATACCCTTGGTTAATTGCAGACAAGTAAACAAAAGGCTTTATTGAAGAACCCATTTGTCTTTCACTCGTAGCAATATTGACATTTCCATCTACCCTAGGATCCACATCGTTGAAGTAATCAACAGAACCAACTAATGCAAGAACATGTCCCGTTTTTGGATCCAAAACAACCATAGAACCATTATTTACATTAAATCTCCTTGCTCCTTCAACACCTTTAGCTATTTCTTCCTCCGCTATTTGCTGTAAAGAAGAATCCAAAGTTGTGGTGACTATAAGGCCACCTCTTTCTACTCTTTCTACTCCAAATTCCTCTTCCAGAAGCTGTTTAACATAAAAGACAAAATGTGGAGCTTTAATATCTATTTTCTTAGTCGCATAAGTCAATTCTTCCTCCCTTGCATCCTCTATATCTTCCTCTGACACTCCAGTTAACTTTCTGTTTCTTTGCATCTGCTTAAGAACATATTCCTGTCTATCCTTGGCTTGCTCAGGATTAGAACCATACAAAGGAGAGTAAATACCTGGACTCTGAATTAACCCTGCTAACAAAGCACTCTCCGCCAAAGTTAAATCCTCAACATCTTTAGCAAAGTAAGCTTTAGCTGCTGCCTGGAAACCGTAATTAACCCCACCTAAAGCTACCTCATTCATATACATCTGCAAAATCTCATCCTTAGTGAAAGTCTGTTCAACCTGCATCGTAATTAAAACCTCTTTAATCTTTCTAGCATACGTTTGAGAGTATGCTTCATCTCCCAAAACATCAAAAAGAATCGTTGTTTTAACTAACTGCTGAGTAATTGTACTTGCACCTCTAACAACACCACCTGCTTTTAAGTTTTGTGTTGCTGCTTTTAAAATACTTAAATAATCAACACCTTTATGCTGGTAAAACTCAATATCCTCTGCTGCAAGTAAAGCCCACTTAGTATGCTCTGGAATCTTGTCTATTGAAACAAATTCTCGATTCTGTTCTCCATAAACCCTGTAAAGAAGCTCCCCATCCTTATCCAATATCTGAGTACTTTGATCCGAAGTTCTATCAACCAACTCATCAGGAGAGGGAAGAGAATTTTGAAGATTTTTAAGATATATACCAACCCCTATTAAAAGAAGACAACCTATGAAGAATCCTACTCCTACTGCTACATAAAGAATCTTCTTTGCTTTTAGTTTTAGCTCTTCATTTTTCCCCTTACTCTTTTTTGTTCCAATAGTGGACTTATGCTTCTTTTTTGTGTTTTTAGAATTATACTTTTTAAAATTTTTAAACCTATCAAACTTGGAAGGGGTAAATGCTTTACTAAAAGTCTTTTTCCTAGAAGCACTTGTTCTCCTTTTCTTAGGATTTTTACTTTTACTTTTTTTCCTTTTCGAATTTGTTATTCCTACACTATATTTCATAGTATAGAATATAACCCATTTATACTTCATATTCAACTGTAAGGTTTAGCTATAAAAGATATCAATTTAAAAGGGATTTTACTAAGTTTTTACAACTATCGGCCTTTAAGGCAAAGCCTTAAGAGAAGTTATGCTATAATTTCTCTATGAAAAACAAAATTTTAACTAACAATAATAATATTTCTAACAATATCTCTGAGGTTGCAGAACAGAAGCTAACAACTTCCCCATACAAGGGAACTTCTGACACATATCCTGAGGATATGTACTTGCGTAATTACCTTTTTGAGATATGGAAAGAAGTGGCTAGAACTTTCGGTTACGAGGAGTATGACACTCCCTTAATTGAAGAAGCACGACTTTACAGAGCGAAATCAGGAGAGGATTTAGGTAACAACCAACTTTATAGCTTCACAGATAAAGGAGACAGAGAAGTCGCCATTAGGCCTGAAATGACTCCTTCTTTAGCTAGAATTGTTGCAGCCAAAAGAAAAGAATTACTCTTTCCCCTTAGATGGTTTAATATTGGTAGGTATTACAGATATGAGAAACCTCAAAAAGGAAGATCTAGGGAATTTTTTCAGTTAAATATTGATTTAATAGGGGTAGAGGACATAACAGCAGAGCTTGAAATTATTCAATTTGTTATGAAGGTTATGAACAAATTGCAAGCTCCAAAGGAAACATACGAGTTAAAAATAAACAACAGATATCTTCTAGAGTATCTCTTTGAAGAAATTCTTGAACTTAAAGAAGAGCAAAAAGAATCTATAGTAAAGGCCATAGATAACTACCTAAAAATTGAATCTGATGACTTCCCTAAATACCTTGCAGAGCTTGGATTAAACAATCAACAAATAGAGATGCTTGTAGATTTTCTAAACTGGGAACTTAAAGATTTAGAAAAAATTAAAGATTCCTCTAGAGGTGCAAAGAAATTACTAGATCTTTTTGAGAGGATAGAAGCTCTTTCAATAAGTAATGTTAAATTCTGTCCTTACATTATAAGAGGTCTTCAATATTACAACGGAATTGTGATAGAAATGTTTGACATAGGCAGTAAAGAAAACCCTCGTGCATTATTTGGAGGAGGAAGATATGACAATCTTTTAGAAATCTTTGGAGAAAAAAATATTCCAGCTTTTGGTCTTGGTTGGGGAGATGTCACTACCTTAGATTATCTTAGAACATACAACCTATTACCAGAATACAATCCTAACATAGAAGTTTTTGTAACTTTAATGGATAATTCTCTTCTAGATGAAAGCTCAAGGGTTGCACAATTCTTAAGAGAGAATGGAATAAATACACAAATGCAATTAACATCTATAAAACTAAGTAAACAACTTAAATATGCAAATAAAAAATCAATTCCTTGGGTTGTAATAATAGGAGAGGAAGAACTTAAAGAAAACAAGGTTTTGGTAAAGAATATGGAAACCTCTGAACAAAAAACTATCCCACTTCAAGAGGTTTTGGAAATGATTAGGTAACATCAATTTCTAAAAACAAATCTCAAATAAATTTGTCTGTAAGAAATTTGTAATTTCCTAATATTACTATTTCTCTATGATATACAAAAGTGGAGGAGTTGTTTTATTAATTTCCAAGGATAGAAATCTTAAACAACTTTTTTATAACATCATAAAGAAGTTTAATAGCATTGAGCTAATTATATATTCAAAACTTAAAACCAAAACAGAGCATAGATGTGTGAAAGTCATATTCTTAGACATCTCTTTTTTTCAAATTTCTAAAGTTAAACAATTTGTAAAAGAGTTAGAAAAAATTTACATAGGTATTCCTATATTTCTAATCGTAGAAGAGAAATACAAAGAGAGGTTCAATAATCCTATAGAGAACCTCTTAGACTATAGGGCGCGTCTAGTTATAGCAAAACCCGTAGAAAAAATAACAGTTGAGAGTATCCTTATTAAGAATATAGTAAGTTTAAGAGATAATGTGTTTGATTTTAAAAAATATCACGGTTTAATTCTAAATGAGAAATATCAGTACGCTATTTACAATGATTGTAAAATTTTCTTATCTCAAACAGAGTGTCTTTTACTATCTATTTTGATGGATCAGGGGTGTGTAATAAAATGTTGGGATATTATGAAGGCTATAGAAAATAAAACTGGACAAAAAATTTCAGAAGCTTCACTTAGAGTATGTATTTGTAGAGTAAAAAAGAAATTTAAAAACAGTGTTGGTCTTAACATAATTGGAAACAAGTATGGAGTAGGGTACTTTATTACTATTTAGAAGATACTCCTCCCCATTAAGCTTCTTAAACCTATTAAATCTTCTTTCTCCATTTAGATATCTTATTTAATGCTTCTACAGGAGTAAGGTTATCTATATCAAGCTCCTGTATTTCTCTCTCTATTTCTGACTCTTTTGCAGTAAATAGGGGATACTGAAAACCATTATCTTTCTTTTCTTTACTCTTTCTTCCTAACTCATCCATTGTATTTTCTCTAATGTCTCCACTTTTTGTAAACATATTCTTTTGTTCAAAACTTTCTAGTATTTCATTAGCTCTTTTAATAATCTTGTCTGGTAATCCTGCCATCTTAGCTACATATATACCGTAACTTCTGTCTGTACCACCCTCAACTATTTTTCTTAAAAATATTACAGTACCTTCCTCTAAATCTTCTTCTACAAGGACATTGAAATTTTTTACATTCTCTGGATATTTTTCAGAAAGTTTTAAAAGCTCATGATAATGAGTTGCAAAAAGAGTACGTGCTTTAACCTCTTTTATTAAGTGTTCTGAAAGTGCCCAAGCAATACTTACACCGTCATAGGTACTTGTTCCTCTTCCTATTTCGTCTAGAACTATCAGGCTGTATTTTGTAGCATTGTTTATAATATTAGCAGCCTCATCCATTTCTACCATAAAAGTACTTCTTCCTCTGCTAAGATCATCTGATGCTCCAACTCTAGTGAATATTCTGTCCACTAGAGAGATTTGAGCACTTTTTGCTGGTACAAAACTTCCAATCTGAGCAAGTAAAACTATTGTAGCAACTTGTCTAATGTATGTAGACTTTCCTGACATGTTAGGACCTGTGAGTATGGCCATACTGTTATCTTTTAGATCTAAATATGTGTCATTTGAAATAAAGTCTTCGTTTGAAATATTTTCCACTATTGGGTGTCTACCGTTTGTGATATTTATAACACCATCTTTTTCTCCCATTTCAAATATTTCTGGTTTAACATAATCATTTTCATTTGCCAGGATAGTAAATCCTACAAGAACATCTATTTTTGCAATTACATTAGATAGTATTTGTAATTCTTGTATATGTGGCAGGAAGGTATCTCTAAAGTCACTAAAAAGTTCATACTCTAAAGCTTGAATTTCTTCTTGTGCATTTAGGATTATGCCTTCTTTTTCTTTTAGCTGCTCTGTTATATATCTTTCAGAATTAACAAGGGTTTGTTTTCTGATATACCTTTCTGGAACTTTATCTTGGTGGGTTTTAGTGACTTCTATGTAGTAACCAAAGA
>CAYGKF010000026.1:0-9200 GCA_964350615.1 uncultured Candidatus Saccharibacteria bacterium | reverse complement strand
TTAGCAGTAGTTTCAAAGGTTATACACCCATCTTTAGGTACAGTTTCTAATGAACCTGCAAACAACTCCTCAATGTTCTTTACTTTAGATAACTCTGATACATGGAGGTCGTTTACTGTTCCTGACCTAGTATCTAAATCCACATAGTACCTAGAACCAGTATTACCAAAGTACAATTCCCTTACATTATCGTATTTAACACCATACAACTTTCTAAATTCAGATGGAAGATTGTCCCATGCGAATTTTGCTATCCTGAATATATCTTCTGTCTTACCTTTTTCATGAGCTATTGTTGCTACTGTTATATTTCCATTTAGCATAGCTTTCTTTAACTTTCTAAGCTGTTCAAGTGTGGTTATTCCTAGCTGTCTAGCTTTTAGTACATAATCTCTGCCTGTTCTGTGCTGTAGGTAATGTATTTGAGCTTTCTTAGGATAGAACAAGACTCTATGAGCATTCTTGTCCTTGATATAAAAGTTATTTAGCAGGTTGTTGCTCTTCATTGTATCCTTCTCCTTTATCGTCTGGGTCATCATTAAAGACATTTCTTATCTCGTCCATACTGATATTAACATTAGTATTGAGATTGTCCTGTCTTGTACTAAAGGTTTCTTTTTCTGTTCTTTCAGCCCACCATTTTGCAGTATTCAAATCAGGTTCAATACCTTTTTCTTTGTCTCCTACAATAGCTTTAGCAATAACTTCTCTAGCTTTGGCATTTACTTCTCCTTGCCAAGCCCTTATTTTGCTATAAAGTATAGGGTCTTCATTTACCCAGTTGTAAACTGTTTGATGATTGAAACCTGCATATTCACAAGCTTTTGTAATACTGTAACCCAGCAAGAAATACTTCTTCAAACTTTGTACTATTTCTTCCCTTTCTTCCATTGTATAAGCTTTTCCTTGCTGAGCCATATTTTACATTTCACTCATATTAACTTTTCTTGGAACTAAACGAATTATTGGTGCTGATATTAAACTCATTATACCTTTAATCAATATGTTAGCAATGATAATCTGCCATACCACACTCCATGGCATTAACCCAACAAAGGCAATCGTTGAGAATATAAAGCTATCTATAACAAGTGCAACACCATTGCTTAGTAGTACAGCAAGTGTATCTTTCTTACCCTCGAATCTTTTATATATCCTTGAGAATATCTCTGTATCTATTAGTTCACTAAATACTTCTGCGATTATGGAAGCTAGTGTTATTCTCCATACAGGCATTAAGATAGAATTGTATGCTTCTTGTAAACCCCATGATGGGTCAGGTTGTATCATTCCTATTATCCAAAATAGCAATACCATTAAGATATTAAGAATAGCGGCAGTAATCACAACCTTTCTTGCCATCTGTTTACCTAAAGTCTTATGTACAAAATCTCTAACTGTAAAAGTTAAAGGATAAATAATTGTTCCACCATCTACTGCTAGATTAAGTAATGGAAGGAGTGCGATTTTCGTTGACAATATGTCGCTAAAAATCTGAAAGGCTATATACATTGCTATAGCCAACATTGCAGGTACTCCGACTGCCAGTGTTATGGACTTGCTCATAACTTGTTTTTATTTAATTTATATATTTTAGAATTGCAAAGCATCTAGGAAGACTTGATACTTTGTCCATTCTCTTAATTGATGGTCAGCTATCTTCTCATAAAGAACTCCGTAATCACTTAGCTCATGACCTTTAACTAAGTGTTTACCATTAAACTTATCCAACCTACCGAACCTTACTCCTGCTGTCCAACTTGCACTATCTACACTATCAAACCTGTATTTGTACACATCTTTCCTAGTATATCCAAAACCATGTATTTGTGCATTGTTCTCATGTGCAGTATCACAGAATAAGTTAATAAACCTATCAGGTACCTCAGGTCCTCCTGTTGCATCTACAACAAAACCTGAAAAACCGACATAGTCATATTCTTTCACCATATACTTGTAATAGTCCCAACCCCTCTCTCTGTGCCATACAACAATGGGTTGTTTACCTGTATCTTTGATTAAATAGTTCCTCCATTTTTCTACTTGTGGAAGTCCTACTTTATTCTCGATATCTAACTCTACAAAATATGATATCTTACTGTATTTTTTAACGAACTGCGAATACTCATAAACAAACTTCTCAAACAAGGTGCTGTTTAATTTTACCAGTATTCAAACTGCTAAGGTATAGCTTCATATTTGCTCTGTTCTAACAATTCAACAAGAGCAAGTCCTTCATCTTCAATATTGTGCTGTTTGCAATACTCATGCACAATTTCCATGACCCTTTTCGCATATTCCTTCTTAGTCATTATCTTTATGACAGCATTATCTTCACTTTCCTTCAGGAAGTCTTCCAATTCCTGTTCTCCACTGTCGTTGTCGTTATTAAGACCCTCACTCCAATCTTGTAAATCACTAATCGGTAAGGGGTGTAATGACACTTTTATTTCTTGTGCTTCTTCTATGTCTAAAGTAAGTATTTTTAACTCTTCCTCTATGTACTTACCAAATGCTTCGTTATCTTTTAATGCTATAAGAATTGCTTCTTTATCATCTTTAACTTCAACAATATTGCAAGTTACTAGTTCTATTTGATACTCCTCTGCTAGCTCTCTAATAGCCTTCAATCTCATATTACCACCTAAAACTGTTTTACCATCTCTTCCATCGACAGTTAAAGGGTTAAGCATTGAATACCTAACCAAATCTCTCTTTAATCTTGAAAAATCTTCGGGAGTAATTTCCCTTGGGTTTCTATCCCATTCTTGTAGTTCTGTAAAAGGAATTTCTTTAATATTTAATCTAGTTATATTCTTCTTAACATTTGCTACATCTGTGTTAATCATTATTAAATATAGCTAATTTAGATAATAAAGTCAATCATTTATTAAGTTTCCATTTGTCAAGACTTGAGTGTTTTTTAACAATAGTCCACTTGTCTTTTTTGCTAGGTTTCTTCATATATTTGCTATCTAATTTATTGTAATACCCCTCTTTTTCTGCCTTTTCTGGATTAGAATGTATCCATTGGTGACAGGCATCTCCATATACTATACCCTCTGGGTTCTCATTAGAGCAAACCCATGCACATCTATTACTGTTTTTCTTCCTATCTACATGATGTTGGCAATTCCACCTCGGCTTACTACATCTAGGACACCTAATTTTCTTCCATTTTACAGTTGGGTCGTACTCATGGTACTTCTCTGGAGTTTCCATGTTATATAACCCCTAAGAGCTTCGCAGACTGTTCAAAAGACACAACACTCCCATACATAGGAGAAGACAAATCACCTATTATCTTATCAATTCTAGCTTGTCTATTCTTCATATCCCATATATTATTTTTAACCCATTCTATCTCGTTTTTGTATGCTTCTACTTCTTGAGATACTCTAAAATCAACATCTTCAAAGTACTTCTTCCACCATTCATCTGCTCCGTATTTTAACTGCTGTTCAACATGAGTAACTTCATGAGCAATCTTCTGTAAACTTATCTTGTTTTTACAATGTATTGTGTCCCCATAGGTAAATATAACCTTATTTTCCCATTTAACACCGAATTGCTTGGCACATTGTTCATATATCGGTGGTTTCTCTTTTGAAAAATGTACTGCCATGCTAAAGCGAATTAAACTTAGTTTTCTCTATCCAATTCATTGCTTTGTATTTCCTAATAGCAACCCTTTCTACCATTCTCAAAGGGTTTACTACTCTAAAGCTGTTACCACCTAAAGGCTCTCGTAGTAACTTATCTGTTATATTAGCTTTTACTGCCTTTTTTCTTTCCTCTGCTTTTATCTTCGTGTACTTGCTCATCTTTACTTCTAATAAATTTAATTGCACCCTTAAAATCCTTTGTTAGTTTAGGTTGTTCCCAATAGTCAGGAATCATCATTCTAGTCCATTGAACCATATCGTCATATTCCTTTTTATCATTTTGAAATAAAATGTGTAAAGCTGTATATATTCCGTTCCTAACGAGTGGATTTAATTCCTTCATCTGCTTATCAGTTAGATGTTTACAATGGAAGTCTTCCATGTTGTTTCTCACAACCATAGCTACAAACATAGAAATCTCTTTCAAATAGTACTCCTTCATTGTAGTAAATTAGAAATTAAATATTCCACTTATGACCACAATTCTGGCATATACCAACAACCTTGTTCCTAGTTGTTACTTTCCTCATATTGCTAGTAATTAGAAGTGACAAACCTAATGTACAAACTGCAAGTATTAAGGATATTGTCTTAAATAATATTCCTCTGCTTCTTGTATTCACCTCATTAGTGTAGTTTATATTTTCACTCCCACATCTTGAACATATCCTTGTATTTGACATCTTATTGTATAAATAAAATTAACTAACAATCAGTGGTGCAGGACTCGAACCTGCGACCTCCTTAATACTGTCACCATAATATTTACCTTTCATGTTCTTCTTCGTTATAAATTAAATAACCTATACACTAACTAACCAACTAAACTATTCTTGATGCCAATCAACTCCGCATATGTTATTACTCTAGCTTTCGGATTCATAGGTAGCTTCATCGGTTTCTCCATAATCTTCATAATGAGTTCATCTACCATTTCTATATTTCCTTCTTTCTTTGATTCTGATAACAACTCTTCTATACAGTCTAAATATATCTTTGTAGCCTTTTCTTTATCTGGCATACATAGGCAACTAGGATAGTCTTTATTACATTTATGGCAATATATGAAGCCCTCGTATTCCGACCAATCTAGTCTTTCATCATAATTTCCACCCTTTATTTGCTCGTATTCACACACAGGGCAATGATAATCAAGTTCACAAGGAAAATCTATTATTATTCCGTCGGTTAATCTCTTCCCAACAAGCTTTTCTGCCCTTTCGTTTTTACTGTATTCTCTCTCCCCACTCTGGCTCTTTGTGTTCTCCATATATATAATTACTTTAATAATTTAGACTACTTAATAAAAAACTCACATTGTATATATTTATATATTCCGTTTGCTATGTCATCAACTTGCTTCGGTGATAGATATTCCTCGCCAGTCTTTAGCCCTATACTCCTAGCCTCTTTTTCTGCCTCTACTACATAACATTCATTGACCCAACTCAATATCCCTTCGTTAAAGATGTTTAGATAGATTCTTTTCTTTCCAATCAATCTGTTCTTGAGTAATCTTTTCATATCTTCTAATACTAAAAATTATTTACTAATCAATTCTAAAGTCTTAACTACTTTCTCTTTAATCACATAGAACTTCTCTAATAAATAACCATCTTCATCTACAAATTCCGATTGATTGTCTGAATTACAACCAATTTTCTCAAGACAATTCTCGCAGATATGAAAATCCTCTTTAGTAAATTCAAAGAACTCTGCGTCGCAAAAGCCCTCCCCACATACATCACATTTATAATATTCTAAACTCATAATAGATTATTGTTTACTTAACTTAATTTAACTAACAGTTTCAAAATATTCTTTATTGTTATGAACCAATGCTCCTATCACACTTGAGAAGTTATATTCACCTCTAGATGTTTCTATTTCCTTTCCATCGTGTTCAAGGGTTGTATAGTTCTCTCCATAACGACAACCACCTGAATTACCACTATTATAATAAGAAGACAAATAGCAATCTTTGACTACAAATACATCACCCTTCTTATATTCAAGAAAATCATTTTTAAGTTTATATTTAGTAACCACTTGTTTTGATATATCAATAGTATATTCTGTTGGTTTTACATTGCCAGCCTCGTGCCAATGTTCTGGCATTACTTTCTTCTCCCTTATATCTGAAAGTTTGAGAGATGTGTATCTGATTCTATTACCCCACCAATCAGCCCAAATTGCTGTTGCTGTTCCCTCTTCGGTGTTTATATTCATAATCAGATAGTCTTCACTACACCTATATTTATAATCAAATATACGTGGAGCTGAACAGCCTATTGTTATCACATCACCTACTTCTATCTTTTTCATTTTAGTTGTTGTTCTTAATTTATATACTATCCCTTATTTCTTGAACCTTGGTCTTCCAACATATTTAACATCGGATTTCCATAATCCCAAGTTACTTTCTGGGACATACTTTTCAATAGAACCATCTAGCCTTTGTTTTGACACAACTCCCCATCTCTTCCCTGCATACTTGGAGTTAAATCTTTGACTAACTGTAATTAGCTTTTTATCAAACATCTTAGCTAATTGTGATGGAGAATACCTTTTGTTCTTACTTTCCATTGTTCATTTCCTGAATAAAATTAAATATTTCAGAAGCATTACTCTCGATATAGTTTTCTGCTATTTCTAACTTGTTATCATCAATCGAGAATAAACTAAAGTCATCACATATAACAGCCCCTGAAACATCTTCTGATACCTTTGCTAATATTGCACTTTTTATATAGATAGGCTGTTCTAACTTTGTTAAAAGGTAAGCATAGATATATAACTGTAACTTGTTGTGTTGTGTACTCTTTCTGCTCCCAGTTTTCCAATCTATTAGCAAACCTTCAACTGGGTCTAATACATCTGCCACCATACTCATTTCTAACCAATCAAATACAGGTACTCTGAAATAGTTTACCCATTTATGCTCCTCTGGGTTTATATCTTCAAATATAGCTGTATCTTTAATTATTGGTAATAATCTTAACTTCTTGTCAGATATTAGTTTATGTAATCTTCTACCCTCTTGTAGATATACATTATCCTCAATGTTGCCACCCATAAACATTTTGATAGCATCATCTCTCCTACCTGCACTCCAAGAACTGATTATAGACCAACTTAATTTAATCTTTTCCATTTAATACCTCCTTATATGTTACATACTCAAATGTTTTAATCTTAATACCTTCTGGCAGTTTACCATCAGGATTATCTTCTGAAACTGTAGCTTTCCTATACTCCTCAATAGCCTTTGTATTAGGATTCTCTTTCATTACAATAAATCTAGGGTCTGGGCTTCCATCAATCACTTTCCTTTCAACTACTTTGAAACCCATTTCCATTAAAGAACCCTCATACTTCTTTTGTTTGAATTGCTCTTTGAAAAATGTCTTTAGCTTGTCTTTTACAGCTTCCTCAAGCCTGTCTAATACCCCACCAGTTACATTCTTTTCTGTTAGGTAATCTACTGACTCTCTGACTTGAGCAACATCATAAACTATTGATTCAAACTCTCTCCTAACTACATAATTCTCTCCTACTTTCTCTGATACCTCTACTTCGGAGAGGAGGTTTGTAGCCTCCTCAATCTTAGCTTTTGCTTCGTATATAAGCTCTTGAATCTTATGCTTGTTTTCCATCTCCTTTAACTTCTAATAATTTATTTGAAAATCTCTCTGCTAACTCTGCTGTAGCTTCTGAATCTATCAAACCCATTTCCTTTTGCTTTCTAATATCCTCACCTAATTTCTTCAACTTGAACTCTGTATCTGCTTCATCTATTCTTTTAGATAGACTCTCGTAAACTTCTTTTATAGATGCTCTTTCTTTTTCATTTCCTACTTTCTTATTAACTACACCCTGTTCTATTTCATCTAAAGCAACATACTCTACTCTCAACAGTTCTCTCAATGCTCTAGCTTTTGCTCTTGTTTCTGCCAATCTGATTTTGTGTAGTTTAACCATTCCTGAATTAGATTCATTAGCATCTCCGTAGCCTGTTGCAAGGATTTTGTTGTCGCTGTTTACTACTTTAGCTACAAACAAGGGGCTTGTATTCCATAGCTTGTACATCTCTAACATATCAGTATTTTCGTTTGTTAGAATTACTGCATCAGTTATCATGCTAATCTTTGTTTCATTCTCCTTCTCATACTTAGTTAGAAGATATAAAAGACCTGCATATGTGATGTATGGATTAACTTGGTCACCTGCACCAAACTCTACAATATAAGGTGCTAAATCTTTAGGATACTCTTTCTTTACACTCTTTTTCTTTATGTTTTCCATCGTACTTTAATATTATATTAAATTATATTAGATGTCAAATTATTTACTTAATAAACTCCAAAACTCACTCCATTGACTTTGTGTCATAGGATTCATAGGTAGAAATTGCTCCATGTGTCCTATTGTCCTATTCTTTGCGAACCATACTAGCTTTTCTACTATGCTCCCATTAACTACTAATTTTTTAGGCATTTCTTTTTTCATTTTATTTGTTATTAAAATTATATTTGCTTCAATTCCTCTTGTATCTGCTCAAGTACCTCTCTTAAAAATACTTTCATAGGACTGTCTAAATAGAATTGATTATCTATTGTTCTTCTGAAAAGCATTTCTAACTCCTCTAACTGTTCTTTTGTCATATATCGAAATGGGTTTGACAATATCATCTTATTTTCTTTTTAAGTTTAAGTAATAAGTACACCCATTGTCTTTTTTGTTCCTTATAGAGGTGATATCGTAACCATCTCTTTTAAGGTCAAAAATTATTGCACCCATTCTAGGAATATAATTCTGATATCCCCAGAAGCTATGAACTCCTCTTTTCCACGATTTTTTTAATTGTTTAAGAACCCTCTCTCTTTGTGTTACTCTTCTCATTGTTTTTTTATTAAAAATTATATTAGTAACCTACATACTCACCATCATCATTGAACCCTGCTGGTATATTCATTTTTGTATATGCTAAATTTAATTATAGAAAGTCAAAACTATCGAACCCTGACAGTATGCAATCTCTATCTGTTCCGTATCCATCATCTGCAACATAGGTACAAACATCTGCATTCTGTATAATCACACTTTCTATCTTTAGTAGAAAATCTCTTTCTTCTCTAAAATCTTTGAATCCGTATCTATCTTTTAAGCTTTCTCTTATGTAGATATGAATCCAACCATAATCTTGTCTTATCCTGATATCTTCCTTCGCTATATTAAACTTTTCTGATATTAGGCTTTTTATTTCTGTTGATTTCATTCTTTTTGCTACTTAATTTAACATCATTGAACAATATTCTTTTGAGTAACCTTTACTCATACAAGTATCTAAACCCTCGTTATATATTGAACTAAGGCTAGATATTATCCATACAACAAAACAAACTGCTAAAACTACTAGAAAAGCTAATATCAAATAGAACTTAACATACAACCAAGTATCTTTCCTTGATTCTGTTTTGCCTATTTTTGGATATTTATTCATTTTAGGTCGGCTAAAATTATTTATGCACACTA
>CAYGKF010000025.1:0-9605 GCA_964350615.1 uncultured Candidatus Saccharibacteria bacterium | reverse complement strand
ATGTGCTTAATGCTAAATACCATGAAATGGAAGCTAAAATAGTTGCAGAAGCAGGAAGAATTAAAGCTGTAACCATAGCTACCAATATGGCTGGTAGAGGTACGGACATTGCACTAGAAGACGGAGTTAAGGAATTAGGAGGTTTGTATGTAATTGGTTCTGAAAGACATGAATCTCGAAGAATAGACAACCAGCTAAGAGGAAGAGCAGGAAGACAGGGAGACCCAGGAGAGTCACGTTTCTATGTTTCCTTTGAGGATGATTTAATGCGTCTCTTTGGTGGGGAAAAAATGCAAATGATAATGTCCCAAGTAGGACTAAGTGATGACACACCAATAACCTCAGGAGTTCTTGGAAAAACAATAGAGAATGCGCAAAAGAAAGTAGAGGCTCACAACTATGACATTAGAAAAAGATTAGTAGATTACGATGACGTCTTAAACCAACAAAGAGAAATAATTTACACTCTTAGAAGAAAGATCCTTGAAGCAGAGAGTAACAAGAAAGTTCCGGCATCTAGGTTAGACCTTAAAAAAGAACTTGAGGTAGTAAAAGAGATGGATGTAGAAAACGTCCAAGACAGTCTAGATGGATTCTCTCTAGCAAGAGAAGATACATGGAAGATTTCTGAATTTGACAACATACAGTACCCACTCTCTCCCTTAGATAAATGGATACTAAAGAAAGTTTTGGAATATGTTGACTTCCTTGTAGCCTCCCAACTCCAAGATGACATGAAGATAGACAATATTGAAGAAAGGAAACTTTACATCCAAATAGTTAACCTATTAACAACAGAATTACTCTCTCTAGTATGCAAAGAGCTAGGATTCAAAGACACAGTAGAGATGTTTAGGGAGGTATATAAGCTAGATGATATAAAAAGAATAGAATTAATTAAAAAAGTAATACTAGTATCATTTGTAATTCATATCTACGGTATAGGTCTAGAATCTATGCAACAACTCTCTAAGTTCCTCATATTACAATCTTTTGACAGATTCTGGATGGAACACCTAGATACCATGACTGACCTAAGGGAAGGAATATCTCTCAGGAATCTGGCTCAAAGAGATCCACTAGTGGAGTACAAGAATGAAGGCTTTAATATGTTTGAGGAGATGTTAAAAAAGATAGATGAGTTTGTAGTAATTAGATTCTTTAAAGTAAGATTAGTTAGAAATGAACAACAGAAACCACAAGAAATTGACTCTAATAAAGATACTAGACCAGGTCAAACAGTAAAGCAAAAAACTATTAGAAAGAGCAAGAAAGTTGGTCGTAATGACCCTTGTCCTTGTGGTAGTGGTAAAAAGTACAAGAAGTGTTGTTACCCTAAATTTGGCTAGTTTCCTTTTTCTATGGGATTATTGACACACTATAGTCCCTATATTATTCTAAATAAACGGCAATATCTGTTTTAATATGGCAAATACAAAGAAAAACAAAAAAGAAAAGGAAGAGAAAATGGTAACCAACAGGAAAAGTGTTCATGTAGTTTTTCTTTCATGTCCTCACTGCGGTACAGAAAGAGACCATATTGAAATGTGTACAGAGTGTGATGAGGCTATGAGAGTTATAGATGTAGTTGAGAAATTTGGAGAAGACGCAGAGAGATTTCTGAAAAGAGCTGAGAAAAGAAGTGCAGGTAAGAAAGTTGAAGACCATGATGATTATATTAGTATAGATAATGAAGAACCAAATATAATACTAATGGGTGATGATGGAACCCTAAATGGAGACAACGGTATAGACCCTAACGATGACGATGAAGCCGACATAGGAGTCATATTCCCAGATGATGATGATGATGGGGAAAGAAAGCAAGTAGAAATCGATGCAGATGATGATTTAACCAAAGCATTAGAACAATTAGACTCTGAAGAAGATGATGATCTAACTGCTCAAGATTTTGGATTTGAAGATGGAGAGATTCCTACGCTATAATCATCAATGCATGATTTTAACCCAAAAGTTTCAACCTTAAAAAAGAAGTTCCCCAAAATAGCTATTGTGGCTGACCAAATGAGTTCTTTCGGTGGTGCAGACAGAGAAATGTTTTCCATTCTAAAACTCCTACCACACTCTGAAATATATACAATACAGTTCAATGAGAAGAAATATCTTCATACAGACCCAGAGCTAAAAGATAAAATACATACCAGCTTTGTTCAAAAGATGTCAAAGATCCTACCTAAACACTTCTACAGACACCTTAAAGTTCTTACACCCTTTGCTTACGAAAGTTTTGACCTAAGAGGATACAATCTAGTATTAAGCATATCTGCAGGACCAGGAAAGGGAGTAATAACACAACTCAATCAACCACATGTAGCAATGGTTATGACACCACCTCGAAGTCTTTGGGACAAAGAATTAAATGTAAGAGGTTCAAAACTTAAAGCTTTGTACAAACCCCTCTCTATACTCATTAACACATACATGAGAATTTGGGATTGGACAACCTCTAGAAGAGTAGATTACTGGACTGCTAATTCTAAATTTATAGCAAAGAAAATAAAAAAGACATACAACAAAGAAGCTACAGTAATATACCCGGGAGTTGAGGAGAAATATTTTAAAAAAAGCACAAAAGAACAAAAAGACAAAGTAAAAGAAAAATACAAGCTTCCAGACAACTTTGTTTTAGTAGTCTCTCGTTTGTATGACCACAAGAGAGTAGATTGGGCAATTAAAGCTTGTATTGAGGCAAATAAAAACCTTGTAATTGTTGGAGAAGGTCCAGATAAAAAATATTTAGAAAAAGAAGCCAAGGGAAGTGACAATATTCAATTCTTGGGATTTGTAAAAGATGACATGGAAGTTAAAACAATGTATGAACTCTCAGAAGTGTTACTATTTTGTAGTTTGGAAGACTTTGGTTTAGTTCCTGTAGAAGCAATGGCTTCAGGAACTCCAGTTTTAGGCTTTGGTGAAGGAGGACTACTTGAAACAATTAAAGCAGGTGTAACTGGAGAGTTTTTCCAAACAGAAGATCAATTAGCTTCTTTGCTTATTAATTTTAACAAAACACGATATAATGAAAAACAAATTAGAGAGCATGCTAAACAATTTTCAGAAGAAAAATTTTTAATTAACTTGCAAAAATATCTAGAACAAGTATATGAAAAAGAAACAAAATAAAGAAAAAGGAAATATTAAAGTAGCAGTAGTTAGTGAACCCCTATTTAAACATGGTGGTGCAGAATCCCATCTTAAACATATCCTTGAAGCTTTCCCTAACTGTGAACTATTTACAGCATACTATGATGAGGAATTTGTTAAGGAATTCTTCCCAGATGTAAAAATATATCACTCCTTTATGCAAAACCTCCCAGGAAGGGACAAGTTTCGTCAGTTTTACTTACTTCTTCAACCATTAGCATACAGATCTTTTAGGTTTAAAGATTTTGACATAGTGGTATCTCTTTCAATCGCTTTTTCTAAATTTGTTAGACCAAAGAAGATTAAACATGTAAACATATGTATGTCTCCACCTAAATTCCTTTGGCAAAAACAGAGTAGATCTCTTAGAGATGAGGAGCAGTTAAGAGGGTTAAATAAATTTCTTTTTAGATTTTACAGCTTTTTTATGGACACCTTTCTAGAGAGACTCTGGAAAAGATGGGACAGAAATGCAGCTAGAAGATGTCATAAAATAGCAGCTATATCTAATGTTGTTAAAGAAAGAGTTAAGAAATATTACGACTATGATGCTGATGTAATATACCCACCTGTAGAAGTAAGAAAGATACAGGCTGCTAAGAAGGTAAATAGAAAAGAGAACTGGTTTCTGTATTTAGGTAGAGTAGAAACATACAAAGGGGTAGATTTAGCAATTAAAGCATGTGTTAACGCAGGTGTTCCTCTTAAGATAGCAGGTAAGGGAGACCATTTTGAGGCAATGAAGGAATTAGTTAAGAAGTTAAATGCTAAGGGTCTAGTCAAGTTCCTGGGTTATGTTACAGACGAACAAAAGATTAACCTTCTTTCTAGAACTAAAGCCTTAATATTTCCAGTTAGGGATGAGGATTTTGGAATAGTGCCTGTAGAAGCCAATGCAGCAGGAACCCCAGTTATTGCATACAAAGAGGGAGGAGTACTTGAAACAATATCTCAGGATAATCCTAAGACAGGAATATTCTTTGACAAATACACAATAAAAGAACTCTCTAAAATTTTGCGTAAATTTGATTCAGAGGATTACAACCCAGATAACTGTAGAAAACAGGCAGATAATTTTGCATCAGAGATATTTGTATATAAATTGCAAAACTATGTCAAAGATGCTTTACAAGATAATTAAGAGAATTTGTGATATTGTTATTTCTATTGTTCTCCTTATATTATTCTCTCCTTTCCTTTTTTTAATTGCCCTAATAATCTGGATTTCTGACAAGGGAGAAATCTGTATAAAAGATCCTCTAAGATTAGGCTTAAAAGGAAAAGAATTTAGAATGTACAAATTTAGAACCATGATATCTAATGCTCACAACGAAATACTGAATAATCCCAAATACGCAGATTTAAAAAAGAAATGGGAGATAAATGGAAACAAATTAAAGGTAGATGAAGACATTAGGATTAACAATATAGGTAAAATACTTCGCAAAACAGACCTAGACGAGCTACCTCAAATAATTAATGTACTAAAGGGTCAAATGTCTTTGGTAGGTCCAAGGCCTATGTACAAGGATGAAGTTTTGAGACATTTTAAAAAATATCCAAGGGATGAAAAATATTTAGAAAATATTTTTAAAGTAAGACCAGGAATAACAGGAATATGGCAAGTATCTGGGAGAAATAAAATACCCTTTAGCGAGAGATTAAGAATGGATTCGGAGTATGCTAAGAATCAGAACTTTTTACAAGACTTAAAAATATTATTTAAAACTCCATACGTTGTTCTAACAAGAAAAGGAGCTTATGAGTAAAGATACAGTAACCGTAATAAAATCTATAAACTACTCAGAGGCAGACAAAATCCTTACTGTATTTGGCAGACAGTTAGGTAAGTTTACACTCTTTGCTAGAAGTATTAGAAAAATAAACAGTAAAAATAGAGGGAATATGCAAACACTTTGTACCAGTAAAATATCCTTTTATGAAGGAAAAGGTATGCCACTTCTTACAGAGTCAGAGTTTGTAAGTAATTTAAATACAGATAATCTTAATGTTGAAAATGTAAGAAGAGTTCTTTTTATACTTAATAAGTTTTTACAGGAATATGACCCATATCCTAAACTCTTTGACGCACTTCAAACAGTAATTATTAATGACCTAGACAGTAGCTCTGTGAATAAGCTGAGGATTAAGTTTCTAAAGGAAATGGGTTTTCTAAATGATTTCTCCTCTTGTATAAACTGTGGTAGTAAAAAAGAGCTTAAATATATAGATGAGAAAAACTTTGCACTACTTTGTAAAAATTGCTACAGTAAAGGGAATAGTAAACCTTTGGGTAAAGATCCTTACGCTTCTGCAGTACTGACTCAAATTTTAGATAAATATATTAAGAAAGTAGTAGAAGAAATATAATGAAAATTAAAACTGCCTTAAAACTCTTTCTCTTCTTCGGTGTAATATTCTTTTTAAGTTTCTTTTCTCCCGTAACCAATCTTGGTGCCCAGACTATGGAGGAACAAGAAGGTTCTGACGTTATTGTAAGTGCAAATATTAATGTAGATTTGCATTCTCAGTTATCCTTGTCTCCATCTACGGTTGAAGTATTACAATCTTCAAATGTCAAAATAAAGACACTTAATCCTGATGGAACACCTAGAGCTGGAAGAACAATAGTAATATATATACAAGGAAACTCTGTAGGGGTTACCATTACTCAACCATCAATTACGAATGCTTCTGGGGATACTACGGGAAGTGTTCGTTCATCTATTCCGGGCTCATATGTTGTATGTGCTAAGGATACTACTGAGGGATATGACATCTTTATAGAGGATTGCGAAACACTCTACGTTATTCCTGTTCCTGCTCCAACAATGTTACCAGAACCAGAGTATACAAAAGGAGATACCAATATTGTTATGTGGAAAAAGGGAGGGTCTGGTACGTACCAATACTATACTGAAGTTAGTACAGATTCAAATTTCTCTACTATTAAAGATAACAGTGGTTGGATATCTAACCTAGCTTATGAGTTTAGAAATCTTGAAAATGGGCAAATGTATTTTTACAGAGTAAAAGCTAGAAATACATATGGAGCTGAAAGTGCATGGTCTAATATTGTTTTTAGTGTTCAAGACGCTACTGGTCCTGAAATTGTTTTGATTAGTATTTCTGACATTGAGGATAATACTAATATTACTTGGGATAGAAATTTTACAATAAATATAAGGTATAAGATAACTGACAATGTGGCTGTAGCTAGTAAAGAATTTTGGTGTGTAAATAATGATAATACTAGACATAACTGTATATATACCGCAGTAGAAAACGGAGACTTTTGGGATATATCTATACAATTAAAATATTTAGAAAAAACAAGTAGTGGGAATTTATTTGACAGATATAATTTCTGTGTAGAGGCAAGGGATACAGTTAACAATGTAACTAGAAACTGTGAAGCAGAGATTGAAATCCCTCTTGAAAAACCAGAGGAGGAAATACCACCTCCAATTATACCCAGAGTTCCCGAAGTAACAAGAATAGGGGAAAGATTGGAAAAGGTTTTTGATGATTTATTATTAAGATTTAAGGAGTTTGACTTAGATGAAGTTACTGTAACCACAGCATTAGTCAACTTAACCATAGGTTTCGGATTATTAGTAGCTATGTTGGGACATTTTCCATACTTTTTGCTTCAACTTTTCTTAAGTATACTAAGCCTTCTGGGCTTTAGAAAGAAAGGAAATGTAACAGGATATGTTTACAACTCTTTAACAAAGGAACCTATTAACCAAGCAATAGTCAGAGTATACAATGAGGTTCATGAATTAGTTTGGACTAGTGTAACAGACAGTCATGGCTATTTTAGAACTACAGAATTAAAAGACGCAGAGTATTACATAAAAGTTACAGCACGAAACTTCTCATTTCCTTCTAAGATAGTGTTTGGAAAGACAGACTTCCCTCTAGACAATGTCTACCATGGAGATTCATTCTTAACTAGAGAGGAAAAGATTCCAAACTTCTCCATACCGATGGATCAGGAGGACTTGAGTAAGTCAAAAAGGAGAAGGGCTATTTTATTTGCAAGAACAAAAATATTATGGAGAATCCTTCATATTCTTCTTTTTGTCTTTGGTCTGACATTAAGTATTTTTGTCTTGTTCACAGTACAAGCTTGGTGGAATTATTTAATTGTAGCGCTTTACATACCAGCTTTAATTTCAATTTTGTACTCCTTCTTTGGTAAGAAGGAAAAATACGGAATAGTAAGGGATACAGATAAAAAAGAGGTTGAGGGTGCAATTATAGGGCTTACAGAAAAGGAATTTGATAAGTTAATTTCAAAGAGGGTTACAGATAATTTAGGTAGGTATAAATTTGTAGTAAATAGAGGAACTTATGATTTGTCAGTTTTAAACTCAGATATGAAGATAGTAAACGATGAGAAACATTCTAATATAAAGATAGAGAAAGAGGGGGGGGATGTTTTAGCTCCGAATATTATTGTAAAGAGGTTAGAGGATGAAGTAGAGGATGATGATATTATAGAACCATTAGAAGAGCTTTAAAGTAGAAGAGTGTTGAAAAAAACCTTTTCTACTGGTATTATCTCAATTGTAATTAATTGTGTGGGTGTATAGCTCAACTGGTAGAGCAAGCGACTCTTAATCGCTAGGTTCAGGGTTCGAGCCCCTGTACACCCACTCTGCTAGCTAAGTCTAAGGTAGAGCTAAAGCTCTGCTATTATAAGGACTATACGTGTTTTCCACAGGAAATTTAATATTCTATAAGTCAAATACTTTTTGTCATGTATAAATCCTTTTCATTAAAACCTCTTTTTCTATAATACTCTCTAGTTCCAACAGCAGATATCACAGCTATCTTTTTAAAACCATAATCCTTAGAAATCTTCTCTGCCTTCTCTATTAATCTCTTTCCTAAACCTAAATGTTGAGACTCTCCAGTGCTCTCATCCTTAATACCTAACACCTTCCCATACACATGTACCTCTCTAATTATGGAATGACCTTTTAATTCTTCTAGAAAATGTTCTTTTCTGTACTTCTTTTTAGGAAGAGACAATCTTAAAAACCCACATATCTTGTCACTATCTTTTGTTTTGTAAGAAATAAAAACCTCTTTACTTACAGTAGTATCGTATTCTATTCTCTCTAATTCTAAATCATCTACATTTATCCTCTCTCCCCTTATTTCTCTACTTCTAATATCTTCTATCTTTTTTCCTTCCTTTTCCATTTCAATATCTACTAACTGTCTAAGGTTGGTCTTTTTGTTTCCTGCAATTATTTCGTCTGAAGGAATATCTCTAACTATTCTAGTTAACCGACAGTATCTGGGTGTAAAAGGAAGAATAGTTTTTAAAAGCTCTGAGAGTTCTTCATCCGTATACGGTTTGTACAAACCCTCTTGGTAAAGATAGTTAAGCTTTGTGTTTTCTATTATTGAAGTAGGGTATATTTTTAATTCGTCAGGACGGTATTTTTTTGTCCAAAGTTTTTTGTAATCTTTAATATCTTTTTTAACAGATGAACCATAAAGATTGGGCATCCAATGACCATGAATTTTATAACCCATAAGTCTAAGGTATTCGAAAGCTCTTTGTACATCTTTACTATTGCGACCAATCTCATTCTTTTTTAATATTCTGTCGGACAAAGATTGTATACCAATCTGAACCTTTGTAGCACCTAGCTTTCTCATCCTAATTATTTCCTCTTTAGTAATGTAATCTGGTCGTGTTTCTAAAACAAGGCCTACATTTCTACAGTAAGCTAATTCATTTTTCTTATGTTCTTGCTCTATCTCTTTCCATGTAACTTTTTTAAGCTCTCCTTCTCTAGGTTCTACATAACTCATAGTGTCTTTCTTGACATCATTTAATGCTCTATAGCATTCGTAGATAAAAGAGAATTGGTAATCTTTAAGGTAGTATGACCATGTTCCACCTAGGACAATTAGTTCAACTTTCTCAACATTATGTCCTACCTTTTTAAGAGCAACTAATCTGTTAAATACTTGCGCGTATGGATCAAATTTATTACTTAGAGCTCTCTGTGCTCCTGGTTCTGAAGCAATATAGCTTTTAGGCATGCTAGGGTCGTTAGGGCAATATATGCAGTTGCCAGGGCAGGGGTATGGTTTAGTTAAGACTGTTACAACTGCTACTCCTGAGTTAGTTCTTGTAGGCTTCATCCTTATTCTTTCTCCCACAGTCTCACTTTCGTAACCTTCTTTATTTTTAAGAAGGCTGTAGATATGTACTAGCTCATCTTTTGCAAACATTTTGTTTCCATCTTTAGGATTTTTTCTTAAGATTTTTTGTAAGGAATCTGTATCCCAGGATTTAGATTCTTCAATTTCATTAAGAATTTCTTTAATTTGGTTTTTATATTTTTCTATATTTTTATTTTTCATCTTCGTTATTATTTGTTATCCTGTGTATTATCTAATATTTCAAC
>CAYGKF010000024.1:0-9765 GCA_964350615.1 uncultured Candidatus Saccharibacteria bacterium | reverse complement strand
GAGAGTATTCCTGAATACCCCGTACCAGCACTACGAAGTATTCTTACATATGCGACAGAGGAGGCTTTACTTACAAATAGTCGGGATATACAACCTCAGCATCTTTTCTTAGCTATCAGTAAGATATTTCCTCACATTGAGAAATACTTGAGAGAAAACCAGATAAATATAGATATATTAAGAGAAATAACGACGTACAATAATGAAGTTATTTACAAAAGAAATAGAACTAAATATCTAAATCCTAATATTGCTTACTATAGAAAGGGTGGGGTAGCTAAACAGTGGATATATGGCTACACTTTTATCCTAAGCCACTTTAGTAAGGATGTAAATGAAGTCGTGTCCGAATCTCAGGATGTTTTTGGTATCGGACATGATGAAGAAATAGAGATTCTTGTTTCTACCTTAGGAAAACTCTCTAATAAAAACGCTCTCTTCATAGGAGATCCGGGAGTTGGAAAGTCAAGTTTAATTCTCGGTCTTGCACAAAGAATTAATTCTGGAGATGTTCCAATACAATTGAAGGATAAGAGAATAATACAACTGGATGTTAACAATTTAATCGCTACGTCCAAAAAGGAAAAGAATTTAGAGGAATTAATTATAAAAGCATTTAGAGAATTAGAAAGAGCGGGCAATACAATACTCTACATAGATGAAATGCAAGAGCTAATACCTAGAACCACCGAAGATGGAGGTCACTCAATAGCAGGTATGCTTTTGCCATACATTTTAGATAGTAAATTTCCAATAGTAGGGACAACTAATTATTCAGACTACAAAAAATATTTCTACAGTAACGAATCTCTTAGACAGAGCTTTACAAACATTGAGGTAAAAGAGGTTAGTGCAAAAGATACTCTAACTATATTAGAAAGTAAAATCCCAACTCTTGAGAAAAACTTTCAATGCTTAATAACCTTCCCTGCTCTTTTTGCATCTGTAGAACTATCCCAAAGGTATATTACAGAAAGGAAACTCCCTAGTAGTGCGGTACAGACTATAGAAGCTACATGTGCATGGGCACAGTCCAATAACATTCAAAAGGTAACTGCTGAACATGTTTCTAAAACAATCTCCATTAAAACAAATATAAGTGTTGGATCTATAGATCAAGATGAGAGTAATAAATTAATAAAGCTAGAAGAAAATATTAAGAGTAGAGTGATTGGCCAAGACGAAGCAATAACAGCGCTCACCGAGTCTTTAAGAAGAGCAAGAGCAGATGTAAGAGACTCTAACAAACCAATAGGTGTATTTCTTTTTGTTGGACCTACAGGTGTTGGTAAAACACATTTGGCAAAAATAGTAGGAGAGGAGTATTTTGGAAAAGACGAAGCAATTATAAGAGTAGATATGTCTGAATACCAAGAGATTCAAAGTATTCAAAAATTCCTAGGTTCTACCTCAGAAGAAGGCTATGGTCAAACCTCTGTTAGTTTAATAGATAGAGTAAAGAAAAATCCGTATACCGTAATTTTATTTGATGAAATAGAAAAAGCACACTCAAATATACTAGATCTCTTTTTGCAAATATTTGACGAGGGTAGATTAACTAGTACACAAGGAGAAACTATTGACTTTACTCACACAATAATAGCATGCACAAGTAATATTGGCAGTAAAATGCTTTTAGACTCCCTCGGGAATGATCATTCTTTGTGGAGTGAAGCAAAAGAGAGAGTTTTGTTAGAAGTAAGACAGTCATTAAGACCTGAGCTTATAAACAGATTTGACCAAATAATAGTGTTCCATCCACATGACTTAAATAATTTAGCAAAAATTGCAACACTTCTTTTAAATGAATTAGCTAAGAGACTTGCAAAGAAGAATATAATAATAAAATGGTCTGAACAAATACCAATGCTTATTGCAAACAAAGCTAACGAGCCTGGGCTAGGCGCAAGGCCTATGAAAAGATACATACAAGACAAAATAGAAGGGCAACTAGCTAAGGGCATGATAGAACAGGAGATTAAGGCAGGACAAGAAATTGAGATAAAAGAAAGTTGGATAGTGTAGCAAAGAGAAATAAATATGATATAATGGCCAAGCTATAACATAATAAAACATATAATAAACCATGGGAGCAGTACCAAAAAGAAAAATATCAAAAGGGCGAAAGAATAGAAGAAGGGCACATAACGCTTTAAAGATAACGGCTATATCTAAATGTGCTAAGTGTGGAAGAGTTAAAAGAAGTCACTTTGAATGCCAATATTGTGGCAACTATAAAAAATCTAAATAGACAAATATGAAAAGGTCAACAGACCCAAGACATCAGGCTAGAATACTTGCATTACAGGAATTATTTTCATGGTATTTTAATGTAGAAGATATTCCTGTAGAAGAAATCTCTGTAAAAGAACTTTTGGATATAAATGAAATGACAGAATATGACAAAGACCTTTATAACAAGATTTTAGATGGAGTAATTGAAAATAAAGATAAGATTGATGAACTAATTAAAAAGTATGCACCTCAATGGCCTATTGAACAAATGAAATCTGTAGATTTACAGATTCTTAGAATTGCCATTTTCGAAGGTTTTATAGCAAATATTACACCACCAAAAGTTTCCATAGATGAAGCTATAGAGATAGCTAAAGATTTTGGAGGAGGTATTAGTAGCAAATTTGTAAATGGAGTTCTAGGAGCAATATATGAAGAAACAAAAAAGGAGGAAGAAAATGACAAATAAAAAAGAATTAGAAAAAAAATTAGGCGTAACCTTTAAGAATGCTACTCTTCTTAAAAATGCCTTAGTACATAGATCCTATTTGAACGAAAACAGATCAAAAGAGTTGGAAAACAATGAGAGGTTAGAATTTCTAGGAGATGCAGTATTAGAGTTAATTATTTCCGCAGAACTTTTTATTAAATACCCCAATAAAACAGAAGGGGAATTAACATCAATAAGGTCTGCAATTGTAAGAACTGAAAGCTTAGCCCAAGAGTCTAGAAGGCTAGGAATAGCTGAGGATATCTTAATGTCTAAAGGAGAACGTGACTCGGGAGGTCAAGATAAGGATTTCATATTAGCAAATACCTACGAAGCTATTCTAGGAGCTATATATCTTGATCTTGGTATAAAAGAATGCGAAGAGTTTATTAAAAGAACAGTCTTAAAGAAGCTACCTAGGGTAATAAGCGAAGAGCTGTTTATAGATCCTAAAACTAAAATACAAGAGTTAGTACAAGCTAAATATAAGGTTACACCTGTATACAAGGTAATAAAAGAACATGGTCCAGATCATGACAAATCCTTTACCGTAGCCCTTAAGGTTGGGAATAAGGTAATGGCTAAGGGTTCTGGTTTAAGTAAACAGAAGGCAGAGGAAGAGGCGGCTCAAAAGGGTATAGATATATTAGAGAAAAAATAGTATTCTTGTATTAATATAATTGATTTGATAGAATTCAGCGCTATGTTAAAAATAAGACTAAAAAGAACAGGAAGAAGGGGACAGCCACATTACAGGGTGGTTATTTCTGAAGCTAGTAAACCTAGAGATGGTAAAACTGTAGAAGAAATAGGATACTATAATCCTAGGAACAAACCTACTACTTTTAAAATAGATAAAGAGAGAGCTCAATATTGGTTATCCAAGGGTGCACAACCTACAGATACTGTAGCTCAATATTTTGTAAAAGAGGGTTTAATTGAAAAGCTAGAAAGAGGCTCTACAAAGCCAAATACAGAGAAGAAGACAAAAGAGAGTAAAGAGTAGTATAATAATTTAATAAAATATTTTTAGGAGAAAAGATGAAAGAACTTTTAGAACATATTGTGCAATCAATAGTTAATAATCCCGATGGTGTAAGTGTAGAAGAAAAGGAGAGTGTAGATTTTCCTGGTCTTACCATTCTTACAATAGATGTTGCAGAAGAGGACAAAGGTATTGTAATTGGAAGAAGGGGAAGAACAATTAATGCAATTAGGGATTTAATAACTATAAATGCTATTAGAAATGATAGAAGAGTTAAAGTCCTAATTAAAGATGATAATAGGGGAAGATCTGAAGATGCTCCAAAGACAGAATCTGAGGATAATTCTGAGGATATGCTTGTAGACGAAGGATTTTAATAACTCCCGTATTATCTATTAATTCAATTCATCAGCCTTTTGGCCAAAGATATCTATAATATCTTGATATTTCGTATAACTCTCAAAAGAAGTATATGGATCTATCTTCAAGGTAGGTTCTGGAACATAGTAGCCCATTACTCCTACCTCTACAGTCCAGCCCTTAGCAGAACCTTTTAAGGAAACTCCTTGTGCTGAGATTATATAAGGAGAAGCTAAATGAAGATCTTCTAAAAATTCTGAGATACTTTCCAAACTTCCTTCATACGATAATTGACTCTTAACTCCGTAATACACCCTTCTTGAACCTTCACTATCTCCTTGATCAACTCTGGTTGTTCCAGATTGAGAATCTGCTGCTGACAAAGTCTTAGATTCCAATTCTTTTTCTCTTGCTAAAGTATCTATGTAAGAAATAAAGCTTGCTACTGTTAAATTTTGGGGAATTACACTTTTTGCATTTATTAAATCAATCTGTAAAGTTCCTTCATCTATCTCTTTAAGTTTATTTTCTAACTCTTGGAGTTTTTCTGCCTTATCCTTTACCTCACGATATTCTTCTCTCTGTGACATAGCTGTTTGAACCATTGGAACAAAAAGGAAAACCCCTAGAAGAATTAGGATAACAGCTACAGATAGTGGAACTACGACATCTTTAATGCTAAACTGTGAAGCTTTAATCCTCTCACTAATTGAATCCATTCTCTTTCTGGTTTTCCCTTGTGCACTATCTTTAACTGCCATATCTTTGTTAATTATTAGATAAAGTAGGAAATTCTTCTACCTTTACATTCCCCGCAAAAGTAAATCGTGCTGTTTGTTGACTCCTTGAAAAAGACTTTAATTCAATATCTTGTACTTTTACATCATTAGTTAGTAAATACCATAACTTTGCAACATCCTCATAACTTTGACCCTCTCCACTAAACTCAAAAGATTCCCCTCCTGAAAAAGTGAAATCACTTAAAACATTACTTCCACTCTTTGAGGCAATTGTTTCTAAATATTGAACTACCGACTTTCTAGAATAATTTTCTTCTTGAATATCTTTATACAGAAAGACTCTTTCTAATATTTCTGTATTTCCCGAAATTATTTGAGAATACCCCTGTATTCTTCTTTCCTGCTCGTTTAGTTTATCTTTTTGAGCATTTAATTGTATCCTAGAGACAATGTTAAACCCTATTACCAAAATAGATATTGAGAAAAGCAATGAAAGACTAACCAGAGAACTTACATTAACTTTCTTCTTCCTTTCTGCAACTACTACTTCTTGCTCACTCATTGTAGGAATTAAGTTAATACCAGCTCCTTCTACAACTGTGCTAGGAGCTACTCTTTTTTTGGGTTCTGGAGTTTTTTCCAGAGATTTTTCTTCACCTTCCTTTGTTTTACTATCTTCAGCCTCCTTGGGGGTTTTATCTTCCAAAGAAGTTTCTGTATTTGGAGCGTTTAAATCAGGAGAGACTTGTTTTTCCTCTACATTCTCCTTGTAAACATCTTCTTTGTTTTTATCTTCTAGTTCTTTATTCATCTTTGAGAGCCAAGCCTATCGCAACGGAGTAGGAGGGTCCACTCTTGGCTATTATGTCTTTAAATTTATCACCAACCGAAATATTGTTCCAAGGATTTGCTACTATTGTTTTAACTCCAAGACTTTTAGAAACATACTCTGCCAAGCCAGGAAGTAAAGCTCCATCTCCACTTAAAAGATAGTCAGAGGGGGAAACTGAAAGTGTTCTGTTTTTGTAAAACTCCACACCTCTTCTAACTTCTACCATTATTGATTCTAAAATAGGGGAGAGTACATCATATATTTTACCTTCTAGTACTCCTTCTGAGACTCCATAGTTTCTTTTAAACTCTTCAGCTCTCTGATACTGAAAATTAAATTTGTTTATTATTGCCTGTGTAAGTGCATCAGAGCCTATTGCTATACTCTGAGAAAAAACCAAGTAGCCCTCAGAGAGAATACTCATGTCTGTACTATTAGCCCCAAAATCTAACATCACAATATTTTTCTTTCCTGTAGACTTATACATAGCTCTACCCATAGCTACAGATTCTGTTTCTATTGCAATGAGATTTAGATTAGATTTCATAGCTATATTTATATATATATCTATGACTTTTCTAGGAGCAGCTACAACTAAGACTCTAGGAGCATTTTTCTCTGCATTAAATCCTATTGGCACATAACTAAGCTGAACTTCATTTAAAGGCATAGGGATGTATTGTTTTGCCTCAAAGTAAACAGCATCCTTTAACTCTTCTTTTTTAACTCCTGGAAATTCTAGGAATCTGGTAAAAACAGAAAATTCAGGTAATGCCATTACGACATTCTTATTCTTTATTCCTGAAGAGGAATACAATTTCTTTAAAACCTCAGCCAATTTTTTCTGGTCATTCTTATCCTCACTGTTAATCACTCCCTTAGGAGTGAGTTGAGAGCCAAGGTTAACTAATACTGGCCTATCTGAGGATATCCTAGTTAGCTCAACAGCTTTCACAGAGTGGGTTCCAAAGTCTATTCCTACATGATCGGGCAGTTTTGCCATGTTCTGAGCAGATTTAAATTAATACACTTAATATATAATATAGCAGAAAAGAAATAGTTTTTAAACATTTGTTTTAAATTTTTACTATATATACTTTCTTAATTCCTCTATTAAGCTCTTGGTATCTATCTGATCCTTTAATAAGAAAGAGCAGGCACCTAACTGGAAAGTTTCTTTAATTATTCCCTCACTTGTCATATTTGTGAGTATTATTATTGGAATATCTCCATATTTCTGAGGATTGTTCTTAATAGTTCTAAGAACTTCTAACCCATCTATACCTGCCATAGAAAGGTCTAATAAAACAATATCTATAATACCAATCTTTTTTGACAAGATTTCCAGTCCTTTATAACCATCCGAAGCCGTTAGAGCAATATATCCTCCAGAGGCAACTAAGTCGCTATGTTTCTTAAGAGAGTCTTTTTCATCTTCTATTATTAAAACAACATTTGAGTCTTTTGACATATTAAAAACATACTATTTAAATTACCATGTAACTCCTTCCGTAGAGACTGTTCCTTGCCTAAATACCTCTCTTCTTACAGGAGAGCCTGGACCCATATACCAATTTACAGGCTCAGAGAGAATGTCAAAACGAATAATATAGTTACCATCAGCGGAAAGAGTATAATAAATGTCAAAATCTTTAATATTTATATATTCTGAATTAAGAACCATTAAATAACTCTCCGGGCCTGTAAGAGCAAAACAACTTTTATGTTCTCCTGCTAATTCTTCTTTAGAAGTCCAGAGGATATAGCCTCTACCTTCTTCTCCCTCTATGGTAGGCTCAGCCCTAAAGAAGCCTAGACATATCCAATCTCTGTATCCATATGGTCTAAAGTGTATCTCATTACCTTTATCTCCCTCTGAAAGGGGAACCACATAAAGACCCTCTTCTCTAACAGGAATGTCGTCCTCTATTTCCTGATATACAGGATCAAATGTTCTTTCTTCTAAAGAATTAAAAACAAAAACATTAGAGGGATCAGAATTACGAACTGTTCTTCTTAATAACTCTAAAACAAACTCTGACTCATTCCTAGCTCTAACTTTATCACTTCCCACAATAGATACTCTAATTAGGGTAGTTAATACCGAAGAGGAAATTAGCATAATAACACCCATTATACTTATGGTAATTAGCATTTCTACCAAACTAAAAGCCTTGTATTTTTCTTTTAGAATCCTCCTCATAGTTTTATTACCGTTGTATATGTATAATCCTTAACTAAATTTCCTCTTGAAATTGTACCATCTGAATATCTTTGTCCTACGATTACCTGTGCAACGACAAAGTCAGAATCTCCTCCATAACCTCCAGTATAGGAGTCCAAGCACACAATTCTAAATAGGAAATCTTCTTCTGACAAGATTGCTTCATCTTTGTAGTCATTTCTGTCTTTGTAGTTCTCTTCCCCTTGATACATTTCTCCTATCCTAAATTTGTCAAATTCTCCTTCATCCGTTTTTTTAAAAACCACTTTCTCATCTTCTAATATAAGAGAGAAACAGTATCCTTCATACAAGATATTGGAGGCTGGGAATAGGGGTTCTTCAGATTCCCTATGTTGAAAGGCTAAGTCTTGAATAGTTTCTGCTCCCTCTACAGCATACTGTGTCATGTCATCTATGGCTTCATTTTGCATAATTCCTTGCATAGTGTTTACTGCTATTTGCATTAAAACAACAGAAGATATACCAACTATCATAATTGCTATCATAGATTCTACAAATCCTAAAGCCTCGTATTTTGTTTTTATTTCTCTGTATTTATTCATTACGTTCAACTACATCATTAAGTACTCTTCCAGATAAATGCTTAATAGTAATTCTTCTAGGAGTAGGCCCTTTTGCTATTGGAGTTATTTTAAAAGAAAGATCTTTAATTTCTTCTGCATCCTTTATAACCAGCTTGTCATTAACTATTTCGTAATTTAATAAATTTCCGTCTATATCATAAAAAAAAGCTCTTCCTGATACTGACTCAAAGAGAACATATCTTGGGCCGTCATCATAATCAAAGGTTATATCTGACCTAGGGATCGTTATACTCCTCTCATAACCTGGAAGAATTCTTAGTTGAGTTTTATCATCAGGAAGAATATCGGAATCACAGAGATTTCCCTCTGGGATACTGCTTGCGGGAAACTTTGCATCATCAAGGTTATGTATATCTCTACTAGAATCAAAAGCTGGTACTTTTGATGTTGTAGTAATATCTCCATAGTCTGCGAATGGAGTACACCACTTAAAAACTCTGTAATCTCCCTCTCCTGTATCCATTCTACTAAAATCTATACCTATACCATACAACCAATTCTCCATAGGGTTTCTCTCTAAGAGCATAGAAGCTCTTTGTATTCTCCTAATGTCCTGTTCTAGGGTCATAGCATATTCATTCATTTTTACACTGTTATGAAGCCCCATAAAGGAGGATGTTCCTATTCCTCCAAGAACTATCATGATGCCAAGAACAAGTAGCATTTCTAACAGAGTAAATGCCTCGTATTTTTTCTTCATATCTAAATTTACCATATTCCCATTAATTTAAGAAGGTACAGAGATAGTTGCTGCCCATATAATATTGTAATTGTAAAAGATATTGTAAAGAAAGGAATCATAGGTACTTTTGTCTTTTTAATACTGACCTTATCTTTAACTATTAACACTAGAGAGTAGAGTAGAGCTATTAATATTCCCAACCAAAACATTACTAAATACTCTTGCCAAGTAAGAAGTATTCCTACTCCTAGTAGTACCAATATGTCTCCTAAACCAAAACTTTTTTTAATAATATTTAATATTAGGAACATGAATGTAAATATTATCGGGAGGAATATGTTAACAATATTAAAGGAGAAGAGTAGAAAGAAGAGTAGGCATAGAACTAAGAAGATGTGTATTAAATTTTTGTATACTGCTTTGTCTTTACTGTCAAAGTAAGAAAGAATAAAAAGGAGAAGAGCTATTACCCATAGATACCAAGGTATGTTGTTAAGGAAAAAGAGTAGGAGTGTTGTTCCTAGGTATAACTCAGAGAGAGGGTAGTGTATATTTACTTTTTGTTTACATTTACTACATTTTCCTTTTATTAATATATATCCTAGGATTGGT
>CAYGKF010000023.1:0-9957 GCA_964350615.1 uncultured Candidatus Saccharibacteria bacterium | reverse complement strand
CTAATGAAGATGCTCAGCCTATTAAGGATATGACTTGGGAGGAATATTTTAATCTGTTTGGTATACAGGAGGATAGTATACACAAACCTAACAACAGTATTCCAATAGATGTAGAGTGTGCAATATTTTGTAATAAAAAAGGAATATCTTTATGGATTGCAGGAGGAAAAAGAATAGAACAAGAACCGACTTTAGAAGATATTCTCTCTGATGGTACTTTAGTACATCCCTAGGCTATTTCTTTTACTGTGTATTCTGTACTACCTTTGGGAGTTTCAATAGTGACTTTATCTCCAACCTTTTTGTTCATAATAGCCTTCCCTATAGGAGACTGATGAGAGATTTTCCCTTCTAAAGGATTAGCTTCATCTTCACTAGTAATCTCATACTTAATTGTTTTACTATTCTCTAAAGTAACCGTATTTCCTATCCCAATTCTATCTTTATTCTTCTCTTTGACAACCTTTGCATTTCTTATCTTCTCTTTTAATTCGTGAATTTTTTCTTCATTAATATTTTGTTCTTCCACAGCCATGGAGTAGCCGTCATTCTCTCTTAGATCTCCCTGGTTTCTCATTTCACTAAGGGTGTCTGCTATTCTCATTCTAAGTTCTTTTTCCCGGAACTTTAATTCCTTAGCCAGGTTTTCTAATCCTTCTTTTGTTGTCTGGTATGCTTCTTTCATGCCCATTTCCTTTTTCTCTTCATTAATAAATTATTGGCCTACTATGATATATGCAGAGAGTGTAAAAAGTCAAATAAGTAAAGTCCCGTAGTAACCATTCAAAATAGTGTTCTAATATGATAAAATCATTGTTTGTAAGCCGCTATCGTCTAACGGTTAGGACACAGGATTCTCAATTCTGTAATCGGGGTTCGATTCCCCGTAGCGGTACCACTTAAGTTAAAAAGTACTAATATGGTTTTCTCTTTAACCCACGCTCCCAATAAGAAAATAAAAAAATGGTATGAGGAGTCGATGGAAGACCTTGGAGAATTCTATGGAATAAATTGGATCGAAAATAGACCAGCGATATTCCTGATAAAAAACAGAAAGGATATAAACTTACTGAAGGGGAGGAAAACGGAAGATTGGGTGGTGGGTTTTACCGATGGTTCGAAGAAATGTTTATTTCTTTTAGATCCAGAATTTTATGAGAAAGAGTCTTCACATAAATATTCTGAGGAAGAGTATTCTACACTTATAAAGCATGAATTAAGTCATCTCTTTTCTAGAATTTTGTATGAGGGATATACTCCTAAATGGTTGGTAGAAGGTATTGCAATATGTTCTTCGGGACAGTTGAAATTAAAAAAGAAGCCTAAGGAATTTAAATCTTTTCTTAGTTTCTTTAAACAAGGAGGGGGTGGACTATATGAGGAATCTGGTTTCGCAGTACAGATACTTATTGAAAACTTTGGAAAAGAAAAATTCTTTAACCTCTACAAATCCCTAAGCAAGGTTGAAAGTGAAGAAGATCTGGAAAAACTTTTCAAAGATATTTATGGGGAATCTCTGAATTACGATTTTTTTAACAAATATTTATAAATATGAAATTCGACATAATAACAATATTCCCAAACATAATAGAAGAATATATCAACACAGGTATTGTAAACAACGCTCTTAAAAAACAGCTTGTTGAAATTAACGTTCATGACCTAAGGAAGTGGGCTACTGACAAACACAAAACAGTAGACGATACTCCCTACGGTGGAGGTCCTGGCATGATAATGAAAATAGAACCAATATACAATGCAATACAAGAACTTAAACAAAAAAATACAGTAGTTGCAATAACCACACCTAAAGGAAAAAAGTTAGTACAAAAAGAACTAGAGAACTTCTCTGAAAAAAAAGACCTACACATGATTATCCTCTGTGGAAGATACGAAGGATTTGACCAAAGAATACACGACCATCTTGTAGACTATGAATTTTCAACAGGGGACTATGTACTCTCTGGAGGAGAACTCCCAGCTTTAGTGTTGGTAGATGGAATAACAAGACTAATCCCAGGGGTTTTAGGTAATAAACAATCCTTAGAAGATGAGACTTTTCAAAACAATAAATTAGAACATCCACAATACACAAAACCAGAAGAATTTGAAGGTTGGACAGTTCCAAAAGTGCTTTTATCAGGCAATCATCAAGAGATTGAAAAATACAGACACAAGACTCAAAAAATGCTATAATAATTGTCTCGTTTGAAGAAACCAGTACATAACAACACCGTCATTTTTTAAGAGACATAATTAATTAAATTACATTAACCTACTTTAATGACCGAAAAAATTATACTAACAAAAAAGAAAATAAACTCTCTTAAAAAAGAGCTTGAAAAACTACAGGGGAAGAAAAAAGTAGAGTTGTCAGAGTCTTTAGAAAGGGCAAGACTTAATGATGTAAGTGAAGAAACGGGAGATATAATAGTAGTAATGGGGGAATTAGAAAAAGTTGATCAAAGAATAGATGAAATAAAAACTACTCTTAAGAATGCACAGGTTTTAGACAAAAAAGGCTGTAATGTTGATTTTGTAGGAGTAGGTTCAGAAGTTAAGGTTAGAGTTGGTATTAAAACTAAGAAACTACAAATAGTTTCAGAAATAGAAGCAGATCCTGCCAAGAATAAGATATCTGACAAATCTCCTTTAGGAAAAGAATTAGTAAAAGCTAAAAAAGGTGATGAAATTAAACTCAAAGTAGATGATAGAGAGGTTAAATACAAAGTACTAGATATCTGCTAAGCAATATATTCTCTTAAATCCTCAATCTTAACTCTTACCTGTTCCATACTATCCCTGTCTCTTACAGTAACGGTATCATCCTTTAGTGAATCATAATCAACAGTTATGCAGTATGGAGTTCCAATCTCATCCTGATACCTATACCTTTTTCCAATATTACCCCTTGCATCCCACACAACCTTAATATCCTGAGATAGATCCTCAAAAATACTTCTTGCTTTACTTACAATATCTTCTTTATTTGAAACAAGAGGGAATATTGCAGCTTTGTAAGCAGAAATTTCCTTATTTACTTTTAATACAATTCTACTGTTACCATCTCCTAAATCTTCCTCTTCGTAAGCATCAAATAACAACATTAACAAAGTTCTATCAACACCTCCAGAAGTCTCAGCTATCCAAGGAATATATTTTTTCCCACTTTGAGGATCAACATATGAAAGATCCTTCCCAGAAAATTTACTGTGCTGCGTTAAATCATAATCCCCTCTCCAATGTATACCCTCGTTTTCAGCCCACCCCCAAGGTGCTAAATATTCAATATCATAAGCATCCTTAGCATAAAATACTAACTGATCCTTGGGATGTTGATGAAATCTTAAATTCTCCTGTTTTCTGTAAAGTCCCTTGTAAAAATTCATCCTTTCTTCTTTCCAATACTCAAACCATTTCTCCATTTCATCAGGATGTACAAAAAATTGCATATCCCACTGTTCAAACTCTCTGCTTCTGTATGTTAATTTCTGAGGTGTAATTTCATTTCTAAAAGCTTTACCAATCTGTGCAATACCAAAAGGTATCATCTGCCTGGTACTATCTACAACATTCTTAAAATTAAGATAAATATTCTGGCAAGCTTCACCTCTTAAATATGATTTTACCTTACTGCCCTCTAATACTCCAACCTCTGTTTCAAACAAAATATTGTACATTCTAGGCTCTGTAAACTCTTCTTTTCCACAGTTAGGACATTTGTTCTCTATCTCTTCGGGTCTGAATCTCTGGTGACACTTTTTACACTCCATAACCTCATCTCCGAAATTTTCTATATGACCTGAAGCTTCCCAAACCTTAGGATGTGTAATTATGGTTCCATCTATACCTACAACGTTCTCTCGCTTATCTACCATTTCTCTCCACCAATACCTTTTAAGATTGTTTTTCATTTCAACTCCCACAGGACCGTAGTCATAAAAGCCTCCAATCCCACCATATATTTCAGAGTTAGGGTATATAATTCCTCGTCTTTTTGCTAAAGCTGTAACCTTTTCGAGTAAATCTGTATTGTTTTCTACCTTTGACATGCTCAAATTATATATCATAACAAGGAGTATTGGTAGTAAAAGATGTACATTTAATATTCTATAGGCGCAAAAGTATGAACTTCGTTGTGATATAATAATCTCAATTAATATCAATAACTTCATTAAAACAAAGCATGGAAGAAAACCTTAGAAGTGACCTCATAGGTCAAAGAGAAGTAAGACTAGAAAAACTAAAAGATCTTAGAAAACTTGGAATTAACCCTTACCCAGCTAAATCTTACAAACAATATCAAAATAAAGAAATAATAGACAACTATTCCGACTTTGAAGGAAAAGAAGTATGCCTAGCAGGAAGAATCAGTGCCTGGAGAGAGCATGGCAAACTCATATTCGTAGACATTAGAGACCAAACAGCTGACATACAAGTAATGATTAGAGGAAATGAACTAAAGCAAGACCTAGAAAAGGGATACCTTGGGCAGGAACATCTCTCTCTTTTAGATTTAGCAGACTTCATAGAGGTAAATGGAATAATTGGAAAAACTAAAACAGGTCAAGTATCTATAATGGCAAAAAATATTAGACTTCTAGCAAAAGCTCTCAGACCAATACCAAGAAAATTAGAAAACAAGGAACAGCAATTTAGAAGAAGATACCTAGACCTAGTAATTAACAGAGATAGGTTTGAAATGTTTAAAAGAAAAGCCAAATTTTGGCAAGCTCAAAGAGAATTTCTTAAAGAGAAAGGATTTATGGAAGTAGAGGTACCTATATTGGAACCAGTAACGGGAGGAGCAGATGCAGCACCCTTCATAACACACCACAATGCACTAAACCAAGATTTCTATCTTAGAATTTCCACAGAACTTTATCAAAAGAGATTAATAGGGGCAGGTTATGAAAAGATATATACCTTTGGACCTCACTTTAGAAACGAAGGTATGGACGATGAACACCTTCAAGAATTTTACGACATTGAGTGGTACTGGGCCTATGCTAATTACAGAGACAATATGGAACTTGTAAAAGAAATTTTTAGACACATTGCCAAGGAGGTATATGGCAAGACTGAATTTACAACCCGAGGGCACACATTTGACCTAGCTGATGATTGGGAAGAACTAGATTACACAGAATTAATTAAGGAAAAATTTGGTGTAGATATATTCAAAGATAGTGACGAAAAGATATTGAAAGTTGTACAAGAGAATAATATTGAATTGGATGGTAATGTAAACAGAAATAGACTAATAGATAATCTATGGAAATTAGCTAGGACAGAAATATCTGGACCTGCATTTTTAATTAACCAACCTAAATTCATATCTCCTTTAGCAAAATCTCATGAAGACAAAGATGAATTAACAGAGAGATTCCAAGTAATAATAGCTGGGAGTGAGTTAGGGAACGGCTATTCTGAGATAAATAACCCTATAGATCAATTAGATAGATTCTTAGAACAACAGGCTCTAAGGGATGAGGGAGATGAAGAAGCACACATGCTTGATATAGATTTCGTAGAAATGTTGGAATATGGTATGCCTCCTGCAAGTGGGTATGGTCATAGTGAGAGAATATTCTGGTTCATGGAAGATGTAACTGCAAGAGAAGGGACATTTTTCCCTCAAATGAGAAATGAAATAGACTCTTCAACTAAGGAAATATACCAAGATAGAGTTACACTGACTCAGAAAAAAGCGAAGAGGAAAGTTAAAAAGTAAATATGGACTCAATAAAAGACCTAATATCTCAGATTAGAAAAAAGGGGAATCAAGAAGAGCAAGGGGATACTAATCAATCAAAGCTTTTTGACACCTCAGACCTAAAAACTAATCCAAATAGAATGATGGGAGATAAACACAAATATATCTCTAAAGAATATCAATTATACGGTCTTAGGCTTTCAAATAAGCTAGATGACAAGAAAAGGGCAACCATGTACATCAAGTGGGCCAAAGAGAAGCCTAGAGGCATACTAGAGCAAGCTCTAAGCTTTACCTCAGACTATCCCAATGTTCAGGAAAAGAGTAGAATATTTATGTGGAAGGTAAAAGAATTAGAAGAAGAGTATGACCAAAAAAAGAAAAAGGATTCTAAAGAGGAGAATGATGAAAAGTCTAAGAAAAAACCTAAGAAGAAAAATATTAAGAGACAACTACCTCTCTAACAAACTCTAAGACAGTACCCACTACTTCGTCTACACTATCTGCTTTTAGTTTAGTAGCAGAAGAAAACATATGTCCACCACCATCCAGCTTTTTTGCAATTTCCTCCACATCCTGGTATCCCTTTGTACTTCTAAATGAAACAGACCACTTATCATCATTACTAAACATAGGTTTTACAATAAAACCCCAATGTACACCCTGTATAAACCTCAAATATTTATCTTTCAAAAAAACAAAAGCCTCATTTACCTCATGTTTTTTAAAATTATTCTTTTTGATAGTATCCATAGATATGTACATATATGCCATATCCCCCTCTATTGTTAAAGTTTTTAGATATTCGATAATAACTTCTGTAGCCTCTCTAGGGAATTTCGAAGATTTATACTCGTACTCCTCTAAGTCTACACGATGTACTTCCACAACCTCTGCGAAAATCCTAAATGTGTCAGGAGTAGTAAGGTCAAAAAGAAATCTTCCAGTATCTGCAACAATCCCATACTGAACTAAAGAAGCGACATTTTTGTCTAAATTAAACTTCTTCCCAAACATTCTCTTAAGGGAAACATATACTTGCTCTGTTGCAGAACTCCCCATCTCATTTATGTAATGATTATTTCCATTAGCGGTTGTTTCAGGGTCAGTCCTATGATGATCTATAAAAAAAGTAGGGGCAGTAGAATTCTGAATAGTATCACCTTCCTCCACACACATTCTCCACTCAGAAGAATCTGTTACAATTACCAAATTCTCTCCCTCAGGTTCTAAAGCCTCTTCCTCTTCTATAATTTTAATATTCTTCATTAAGGGTAATTTAACATTAGGATACTGTCTAGCCTTGAGTACAACTTCCTTTTGAGGATATATATCCTTTAGAATTTTGTACAGTAACAACATACTACAAAAAGCATCTACATCAGGTCCTTTGTGACTTAGTAGAAGTATTCTTTCAGCTTTTATTATTTCTTTTTTTAATAATTTCTCTGTTTTCAACATATCCTTGATAATACCAAGAATGCAGAATATAATACAATAATTTACATAAAATAAAGAATATTCAAATGATAGATATAAAAAGAATAGTAGAAGATAAGGATAAAGTACAAAAAGGTCTGTTAAAGAGACTTTCCAAAGAAGAATTTGATCTAGACAACATAATACAGGTATATGAAAAGAAAAAAGAACTTCAACAACAGTTTGACACTAAAAGATCTGAGCAGAATCAGTACAATGATAAGATGGCTAGTTTGGAAAAAGGAAGTGAGGAATTTAAAGAGTTAGTAACCCAGTTAAAAGAGAAAGCCACAGAGGTTAAAGAGATAGAAAACAAGTTAAAAGAAACAGACAGAGAACTTGTTTCTAAATTGGAAGTTTTACCAAATATCCCAGACGAAGATATACCTGCTGGAGGAAAAGAGAGTAATGAAGATGTAAAAGTAACAGGAGAGAAACCAACCTTTGACTTTGAAATTAAAGACCATGTTCAATTAGGAAATGACTTAGGGTTATTAGATTTTGAAAGAGCTTCTAAAATAGCAGGAAACAATTTTAGTATGTATATGGGTATGGGTGCAAGATTAGAATGGGCTTTGATTAATTTCTTTATAGCAGAACATCTAAAAGAAGGATACCAAATGGTAATTCCTCCAAATTTAGTCATTAGGGAATCAGCATATTCCACAGGACAGCTTCCTAAATTTGAAGATGATGTCTACTGGACTAAGGATGGTATGTGCTTAATACCTACAGCAGAAACTGTCTTAACAAACGTATATAGAGATGAAGTCCTAGATGAAGAGGATCTTCCAAAGAAATTCTTTGCATATACTCCTTGCTACAGAAAAGAAGCAGGTAGCTACAGAGCCAATGAAAAAGGTCTAATTAGAATGCATCAGTTTAATAAAGTAGAGATGTATCAATTTACTACGCATGAGCAGTCTGAACAGGCTTTAGAAGAATTGAGGGAAAGGGCAGAATATTTGGTAGAGGCATTGGGTCTTCATTACAAAACAGTTAAACTAGCTGCAGGAGACTGTAGTGCTCCAGCTGCAAAGACATATGATGTAGAGGTGTGGATTCCCACAATAGAGCAGTATTACGAGGTTAGTTCAATATCTAATGTAAAGGAGTATCAAGCTAGAAGAGGTAATATGAGATACAAACCCAAAGGTGCAGATAAGACAGAATATATGCATACCTTAAACGCATCTGGTCTTGCAACCAGTAGACTAATGGTAGCCATATTAGAAACATACCAACAGGAAGATGGTACTGTAGTAGTCCCTGAGATTTTAAGAGAGTATATGGGAGGAATAGAAAGGATTGAGAAATAATATAGAGAAACAAAACAATGAGCTTCTTCATAGGGATATTCCCAGACAAAAACACAGTTAATGACATTAAAAAAGTAGTAGGGGAGGTAGGAAAAGTTTTTGACGGTTTTGAAATACCTGTTAGATGGTCTAAACCAGAAAAATATCATGTAACTTTAATTCACCTAGGAAATAATCTTCCTTTTTACAAAAGGTTGTTTTTTAAATATAAGCTCAAAGCATTTGCGCTCAAAAGGTTTAAAATAAGATTTAATACAGTTAAATTAGGAATATCTAGGAAATATAAAGAATTAATATATCTTGATCTATTAGAAGGGGGAGATGATATGAGAGAGCTTTTCTTAGAATTAAGAAACACCCTTTACTTACAAGATGACAGTAATTTTCTTCCTCATCTTACCTTGGGAAGAGTAAGTAAAGAACTTTCTGACCAGGAACATTCCAATATATGTAGAGACCTAGGTGTAGTAACTAAAAGATTAGATATTGATAAAATACAATTTTTTGTAAATGAGTTGAAGTTAGTAAAAAGTACAGATGAAGGCTATAAAGTTTTGATGAGTTTTACTGACTCCTCCAATATTAAACTATAATCATTTGTCCATATTGCATGATCATGTTTCCTAAACCATGTTTTTTGTCTTTTAGCATAGTTCTTTGTATTTTTAATAATTTCATCTTTTACTTCTTCCAACGAAATTTCTTTAGAAAAATATTTGTTAAACTCTTGATAACCTATTGTATTTAAAGCAGGATACTTCTCTAAACTTTTCTTTCTGATCTTAATGTTTTCTTCTAGTAAACCATTTTCAAACATCTTCTCAGTTCTCTCTTTAATTCTTTTATTTAAATCCTCTTTCGGAATATCTACAACGAAATAAACATGCTTAAGGGCCTGGCCCCTATCTTCGTTTTCACCTCTTTCTATCATTCTGACTAGTCTCATAGGATTTTTCTTGTCACTAGAGTTGAGATTTTCTAAGAGTTTGGGGTCAATATCTTTAATTAATTCCTGAAGAGTTTTAACATCCATATTGTTAAGTTTTGTTCTTCTTTCTACATCAAACTTTTCGGTACTACTCTGTGTAAGGTTGTAATTAAAAATTACAGAGTCAATGTAAAGGCCTGACCCTCCTACTAGTATTGGAGTTTTTTCTTTGGGTATTTCGTTTAGTGTTTTTTTAACATCCTGCTGGTATTTGTAGATATTGTATTCATCTTTTACAGATACGTGTCCATAGAGGTAGTGGGCCACACCTTGCATTTCTTTTTTAGTTGGTCTAGCCGTACCTACGGATATCTCTTTGTATACCTGTCTTGAGTCTGCATTTATGATAACTCCGTTTATTTCTTTTGCTAATTTAATAGCCAGAGAAGACTTACCGGATGCTGTGGGTCCAGCTATTACGATTATGTCTTTGGAGTAGGAAATCATTTAAATGT
>CAYGKF010000022.1:0-10239 GCA_964350615.1 uncultured Candidatus Saccharibacteria bacterium | reverse complement strand
CTCTCACCATTTTCTATTATCTGCAAATCCACAACATGTATCCCAACTTATTCACCTTTATTTAAACCTCCACTCTCTTCCAATTATCCTTCCCTATAACAATATGATCTAACAAATTTAAACCTACTAATTCTAATCCTTCCTGTATTCTCTTTGTTATTATGATGTCTTCATGACTTGGAGAAACATCCCCAGACGGATGATTATGTGCTATTACAACACTACTAGCATTTAATTCTAATGCAGGAATTATTATATCCCTAGGCAGTACACTAACTCCGTCCAAACTCCCTATACATATAACCCTTCTATCTAGTACTTCAAATCTCGAATTAAGAAACAATGCAACAATATACTCCTGTTTTTTATTCCCAATATCCCTTAAGACTGTATATGCCTCCTGAGAATTCCGAACCAAGCTCCTCTCGTTATTCTCTAAACCATACAACCTTTTACCCAATTCAATACCACACAGTATCCTCATTGCCGTAACTACACCAACGCCATCAACTTGGGTAATATCATTAATCTCTACATCCCTACCATCCTTAATAATTCTCCTCATTCTACTAATAACACCCCTAGAAACACTCAAAAAACCCTTCCCTTTAACCCCACTACCTACAAGGATAGCAACTAAATCCATATCACTTAGATTATCTATCCCTTTTTCTAAATATTTTTCCCTTGGAAGCATATATAACTATGATAACGCATAGTTATTAAAAAAAGATTAACTCTTCCTTTTCTTCTTTGACTTACTCTTACTCTTCTTAATGTACTTACAATTAGGATAATTGCTACATCCTATGAATATCTTCCCCCATTTACTATGTCTTTCAACCAAATGATGACCACACTCAGGACATTTTTCATTTAAAAGTAATGATACAATCCCCTTACATTCAGGATATGTCTCACAAGCCCAAAATTTACCGTATTTCCCCGTTTTTAAAATCATTTTAGATTTACACTCTGGACACTCTTTAGGTTTGAAATATTTCTCGTAGTCCAACTTCTCCTCCCCTCCACTTAAATCTTTCATACCCTTACACTCTGGGAATTTAACACAACTTAAAAACTTTCCATACCTACCAATCCTAATCTCCATTTCTCCTTTGCACTTAGGGCATTTCTCCTTAGATTTACCTAAAATAACTATATCCTCTTTATTTACTTCCTTGTCAGCTTTAGCTATGTTTTTCATCAAAGATTTGTACTCCTCATCTATGACAGGAACATACTCCTTTTTGCCCAAAGCTATATCATCTAATTCATCTTCTACCTTGGCCGTGTATTTGTAATCGACTAATCTTTTGAAATTATCTCTAAGGAAATTAGTCACAACCCGTCCTATGTCAGTAGGAAATATTACCCTAGCCTCAAATTCAACATAACCCCTACCTCGAATAGTAGAAATTATGGAAGAGTATGTAGAAGGCCTACCAATACCCAATGCTTCAAGCTTTTTAATCAAGGATGCCTCAGTATACCTTGCAGGTGGTTGTGTAAATTTCTGCTCATTTACAAACTCAATCTTTTCTAACTCATCCCCTTCCTTTAGCTGAGCAATCTCTTGTAAATCATCATCTAATTTTTTAGTACCTAAAACCTTTCTAAAACCTTCAAACAAAGTCTTTTCACCTCCAAGAGTAAATATGTATTCTGGATCTTTCAAATCTTTGGGTACTAGAGAAACTTTCAAAGCTTCTACTTCCTTACTACTCATTTGGCTTGAAACAGCCCTTTTCCATATTAATTCATAAAGTTTTGCTGCGACTTTACCATGTTCTTTTTCGACTTTAGAAATATCTATAGAAAAATCCGTTGGCCTTATAGCCTCATGTGCTTCTTGAGCATTTTTAGATCTATTCTTGTAGTAATTAGGTTTAGGAGGAATATATTCCTTCCCGTATCTATCCTCAACCAGTTTTCGAATTTGATCTATTGCTTTTTTAGCAAGATAAACAGAGTCTGTACGCATGTAAGTGATGTACCCTGATTGATACAATGTTTGAGCTATCCCCATTGTTCTTTTAGAGGTGTACCCTAGGAAAGTGTTTGCTGTTTGTTGTAAAGTCGAAGTAGTAAATGGAGGATATGCATGTCTACTTACCTTCTTTTTAGCAACTTCTTTAACTAAGAACTTACTCTCTCCTATACCCCCCTGGATATTTTCAACTTCTTCCTTATTCGCTGGAACATACTTCTTACCATCCTTTTTTGCAAGCTTAGCGAGAACTATATTCTCCTCTGTATCTTTTAATTTAACAGATACTTCCCAATACTCTACTTCCTTAAAAGCTTCTCTTTCCTCCTCCTTTTCTACCACTAACCTTAGAGCTACTGACTGTACCCTTCCTGCTGAAAGTCCGTACCATATCTTTTTCCATATTAGTTCAGAGAGTTTGTAACCCACTAATCTATCTAGTACTCTTCTAGCCTTTTGTGCCTCTACTAAGTTAACATTTATCTCTCCAGGATCTTTAACTGCCTCTTTTACTGCATCTTGTGTAATTTCATGGAATGTAACTCTTTTTGCCTTTTTTAAACCCAAAACATCTGCAACATGAAAAGCTATTGCCTCTCCTTCTCTATCTGGGTCCATTGCTAAATACACACTTCCCCCTTTTGGGACTGCTTTTTTCAATTCCTTTATAACTTTACCTTTACCATATATCGTTTCTAACTGAGGTTCATAATTCTTTTCAACATCTACTCCTAGTTTACTTTTTGGTAAGTCAATAACATGGCCAACCGTTGCCATTACTTTAAAATCTCCACCTAAATACTTGTTAATTGTCTTAGCTTTAGAGGGGGACTCTACTATTAATAGATTTTTGTGTACTGTTTTAGCCATAGGTTTAAAATACCTTAATTACTTCGAACTTGTCAAATTTGTTCATTTTCCTTATACAAACTCTTTAGGATTTTAATAATACTTGATCATTTTCTATCCCTAGAATTTCTTTAAAATCTCCTTGACTGGTTATTATACCAGCCCCTTGCCTGGCAAGGGTGTTACATCCTTGTGACACAATATTATTAATATTCCCAGGGATTACGTAAATGTCTCGGTTGTAATCCAAAGCTATGTTCGCTGTTATAAGAGAACCACTTTTTACTCCCGCCTCTATAACTATAGTCATTTCTGACATTGCAGCAAGTAATCTGTTTCTTAAAACAAACATCTCTTTTCTGAGAGTTGTCCCTTCTGGGTATTCTGCAAGAATTAAGCCCTCTTTTTTTAATCTTTCAAATATTTTAATATTGGCTTTAGGAATAGCACTAGAAATTGCACCGGGGACAATAGCCATAGTTTTAATACCCCTCTTTAAGCATGTGTCATGTACATAGGCATCTACTCCCCTTGCTAGACCACTAACTACTACAATGTCCATTTTGGAAAGAAAATCTCCTAACAATTCCCCTATTACCCATTTTCCATACTCTGTTATGTCTCTTGTTCCTACAAAAGTTAGGCATCTTTTCTCAAGGAGAGATGTATCTCCAATGTAATACAAAGATTTTAGATTGGGTACTCCCTGTTTTAGTAAAAAAGGAAATTTTGAAGAAAACAATATTGCCATATGTAATTATGGCATGCAATTATTAAATCTAGATTAAATCATTCTCTATCATCCAGTCAACCATTTGTCTTGAAAGTCTTACCGCATTAAGACTTTCTCCACCATCCTCTAAAAATATCGTCATACTGTATTTAGGTTCGTTGTATGGGAAGAAGCTTGTAGCCCAAGCATGTGTACTTTCATATGTCCCATCTTTACTTAAAACACCAAACTCTGCAGTACCTGTTTTAGCAGCAACTTCTACCTTCGTACCAGCTAGAGTTCTTATTGTGGCCCTAGGACCATTTACAGCAAACCACATACCTTCCTTAACAGTTTTAATTGCATCTACTGAAGCAATTTCCGTATATATTGGTTCGTACTTCAAAGTTTCTCTATTTCCTTCCTCATCTAAGAAATATTCTGCTACATGTGGTGTATGTAAAGTCCCTTCGTTTGCTATTGCTGATGTCCAATTAACCATTTGAAGAGGCGTTACAAGAGCGATACCCTGCCCTATAACTGAGTTACAAGAGTCTCCCTCTGGATACCACACAGGGTCTAACCATGGACTAGTAGTATTTGCTAATGCAATTTTATTCTCTGGAGAAGGTAACCTCCCAGGAGCTTCACCAGGAATGTCTACTCCTGTGTAACTACCTATTCCGAACTTTTCTAAATAAGGGACTAATTTATTCATATCCCAGTTTCTAATTAATTCACAAAAATAGATATTGGAAGAAACAGCTATTGCATCAGTTAAATTAAGAACACCATACGCCATGTTCCTGTAATCCTGGAAGGGAGCACCACTGGAGAAAGTATATCCTCTCCTACTTACATACTTAGTGTTTTTAGTAATTGCTCCTGAATCTAAGCCCGCAACAGCAACAATTGTTTTAAATGTTGAACCTGGAGGCATCTGCGCTGCTATAGATCTGTTAAGTAGAGGATTTCCAGGGTCATTTAACAAACCAGAGTACTGTGTAGAAGATATTCCTCCAATGAATAAATTGTTGTCATAACTAGGAAATGATACTATTGCAATTATTTCTCCTGTATTTGGATTCTGAACAATGGCTGCTCCTCCTTGAGCATTGTATTCAGATACCCCTTCCTTAATTACTTCATACAATTTTCTTTGGATCTCTAAATCTAAAGAGAGATACAAATTTTTGCCTGACACAGACTCTTTTATAATATACCCATCCTTGGAAACTGTTCTTCCAATGGCATCTACCTCCCATGCTATTTCACCGTGTTCTCCTACCAAATACTTATCATACCTTCTCTCAAGTCCACTCCTCCCTATGACATCAGTTGGTAAAACATAATCTAACTCATCTAAATCTTCAAAAGAAACTGTACCTGTGTATCCTAACACATGAGAAAGGATTTCCCTTTCTGGGTAAAACCTTTTATTGCCACTATCTATATATACACCAGGAAGATTTTCACTATTTGCTTTAATTTTAATCGCTGTATCATTGTCTATATCCCTAGCTATAAGTATTTCCGTAAAAAAAGAGCTTTCACTATGCGTTAGGTAAACCTTCTCTGAAATAGAACCGTACTCTTGCTCTCCATCAGGATCCTTATTCTCCCAATTATTCCCCAATATACCCCCAAGGGTATCCGAGCTCTCTTCCACAAGCTCTGTGTCTATGAAGCCCTCTCTGTCAAGATAGTGCTCTACAGCAAGATACACATTCATAGCAGATTCGTTAACTACCAACTGCCTACCGTTCCTGTCAAACACAACACCCCTTAAAGCTGGAACTTTTCTTATTCTAATTTGGTTATTCTCAGACTTTACCAGCATCTCCTCTCCCCTTACTATTTGTAAAGAGGAAAGCTCAAATATTAAAACTGCAAAAAGAACCAAAAATACTAAAAACATTAAAAAGTAATTCCATCTAATATCAGTACTATCCTTAGTAGGCTCAAGTAGAGACCTTTTAATATTCTTGGCCAAATAACCTATACCAAAACCATTCCCCCCGAAAGAAAGAGATGGTCTACGAGATTTTTCACTCTCTAGTTTTTTGGAAACTTTTAGATTCATACCCTATTTTAGCCGAATTTGGGAATTATTTCCTCTTTTCCTAAAACCTGCATATAGATATTCAAGGAGTAATAACACCAAAACACTTAAAACAGCCCGTAGAAGTGAACTCAAAAGGTTATTGAAAGTAAGAAAGCCAAATTCCCCTACCACAAAAAGATTTGGAAGAAGTACAAGAAGAATATAGTAGAGAAAAAATACTAAAGTTTTAACTAATATAGAAAGCACTCCCCCATCTAGAGAAACAAACATCGAAAGAAGTAAGAAAAGACCAAAAGGTAATATGAGGATTAATATGTTGCTTCCCAAAGGAACTTTGTATACAACATCAAATATTAAAAGGATTATTGCTGAAACAAAGAAAAACGGTTTCCAGTCAATTCTTCTAAAAAGAAAGAAAAATATAATTACAAAAATCCTGAATCCAAAAAGAGCTAACAGTAAACTCTCTAAGTACACTAAAGCAAAAACTCCTACTATTGTAAAAAGAATATCTAATACCATATTAAAAATCTGTCCTAACAAATACTGTAATTAGCCTGTCATAATCCAATATTGGTGACACATAACCCGACCTAGATGTCGCTGCAGGATTTTCAGAAAGTCCTACAAGATAACCAAGAACCAAGTACTGTCCAACTCTCGGATCGTTGACAACAACAACATCACCATTTTGCAAAGAAGCACTCATGGACATATTCTCTACTCGGATACCATCTGCAGAACCCTTTACAACACCTTTTGTTAAGATTCCAATATCCTCACCCATTCGCAAATTTTCTATCTCCCCCCTAACAATAACCACTTCCAAATTACTAGCCTTGTTCGTAGGTAGTCTAACTAAAGAACCTTCGCTGTCAACTCTAATTACTATCCCTACATACAAGTTCCCAAGTAAAACAACATCCCCCACTACTATATTCTCCCTTTCCCCTTTATTAATTCTAATAAAATCATTTTCTAGTCCACCAAAAACTTTTGCCATAGTATAATTTTGGTCAAATTCTGCGAGTGATATTTGCTTTTTTAGAGACTCATTTTCTTCTTTTAAAATAGCGTAAAATGAGCTTTCCACTTCCTGTTCATACACCTTAAGACTTAACTCATTAAATTCCTCCCTAAACTCATTTAATCTAACAAATGTTTCTAAATACTCCCTAACTGATCCCCCAGTGACATTTCCTTGGTACGCTACTGGATCCATAGCAAAAGAAAATCCAGTCCTAATGAAATTCACTGCTCCGAGGGAATCAAGAAGAAAAAATCCTATACCCAAGATTATTCCCATAAGAAGTACAATATATTCTGTAGATATTTTTTTAGTGTTTTTCTTCATATTTTCAATCTAAAAGCTAAACCAGTTCTTCCCAAGATTTTTGTACTCGATCCAAAAGTTCAATATGGTCTAACATTAAAGCGGTACCCCTTGCAACTGTAGAAAGAGGATCTTCCACTATTTTAACAGGGATATTTAACTCCTGAGACCAGTAAACATCCAAACCTCTAATTAATGCTCCACCTCCAGTTAAACTTATTCCTGAAGTTAAAAGATCTCTAAGAAGTTCTGGTGGTGTTTCTTCTACTGCATCTTTTACAGCCTCTGTAATTAAAGATATTGAATTCATTATTCCTTCCCTTACCTCTATACTGCTCAAATCTACAGTCTTTGGAAGACCCGTTAACAAATCCCTCCCCTGTACACTCATCTTCTTTTCTTTCTTCATAGGCATAGCTGAACCCAAAGACATCTTAATATCTTCTGCTGTTCGCTCCCCAATGAGAACATTGTATTTACCCCTAATATAATTAATGACATCCTCATCCATTTCATCCCCAGCCACTTTTACTGTTTTATCTACCACAATATCTCCTAAAGAAAATACTGCAATATCTGTTGTTCCTCCACCCACATCTATTATCATACTCCCTGAAGCATCTTCAACAGGTAAGCCCGCACCTATCGCTGCAGCCATAGCTTGCTCTACAATAAAGACCTCCCTTGCCCCTGCTGTTTTAGACGCATCTATAACAGCCTGTCTCTCAACCTCCGTAACCGAAGAAGGAACTCCAACAATGACCCTAGGCCTTGGTATTTTAAAATTTTTACCAAAATAATTATGGGCTTTACGTATAAAATGATGAATCATTGCCTGTGTAGTATCAAAATCGGAAATAACACCATCCTTAAGCGGCCTTATAGCGACAATATTAGCAGGTGTTCTTCCAATCATTTGCCTTGCATCCTTTCCTACTGCAAGAATAGTTTTGGTTCTCTTCTCGATTGCAACAACAGACGGCTCAGATACAACAATTCCCTGATTACGCATATACACCATAGTATTTGCCGTACCAAGATCCAACCCTAAGTCGTATGTTACTAAACTAAAAAGTGAATCTAATAATTTCATAATCGTTAATCTAAACTGTTACACCGATTTTATCATTAAAAAAAGAAGAACACGAGTACCGTGCCTGAATTATTTAGAACAAAAGGAGTTATTCCTGCTCTTTTCTGAGCCTTTTATAACACTTCATGCAAGAGGAAACCTTAACTGGTACAGGAGAGTCATCAACCTCTATCTTAATATTCCTAAGATTAGGTTTAAACTTCCTCTTAGATTTAGGAGCTTTGTACCTCCAACCAATAGAGTGCTTGTGCTGAATTCTATTTCCAGCTACTGTAGATTTTCCGCAAATTTCACAAACTTTAGACATGATGCGGCTATTATACACCCCCTACTCCCAGGGTTCAACCTTAGTACAACCTTTCTTACCAATTATAGTGGAAAATCTACAGTGCTTTTTAAAGGTCGCACCAAGGTTCAACCTCAGAAAGCCTGCCCCCAACAGGGTTTCAAGGCCTCGCAGAGAGGCCATACCTAGGAATGACCTGGGATAGAAATTTAATCTTTTTTTCATTTTTATTTTGTAAAATGGTGTGTATGCGAAGTAGACCCAAATATAAAAATAGAACTTTTTACCATATTTACAACAGAGGGCATCGAAAAGACCTTTTGTACAGAGATAAAAAGGACTATGAACATTTTGTGAATTTAACATTTAAGTATGCTAGAAGGTACGATGTTGTACTGGTGTCGTACTGTCTTATGCCAAATCATTTTCATTTTGTTCTTTGGTTGGGAGAAAGTAAATCTGACATAACAAAGTTTATGCATGGACTTAAGACTTCTTATGCCATGTATTTTAATCGAAAATTTAATTTTATAGGGACTCCATTTCAGGGGAGGTTTGAGGCAAGAGAGATTGATGGGAAAGACGACCTTAATGTCCTCTTGGATTATATTAAAAACAATCCTGTTGAGGCAGGTTATGTTACCAATTATGAGGATTATTTGTGGTTTTATATTAAAAGGAAATATCTAAAAAGGGCTAAAGGGGCTTAAAATTTCTTCTTTATATCCATGATATAATCAATGGTTATGATAGTAAACGAAACACTTTATTGGATAATTTTTGCAATACCCTCAATACTTATAGCATCTACTATACATGAGTATGCTCATGGACTTGCCGCTTTTAAGATGGGCGACCCTACTGCTAAAGCAGCAGGAAGATTAACGCTTAATCCTCTACCACACATAGACCCTATAGGGGCTCTGTGTATGGTACTGTTTAGATTTGGCTGGAGTAAACCTGTTCCTATAAATGAGTATAATTTTGAGAAAAGGGAGCTTGGAACTGCAATAACTGCCTTAGCAGGACCTATATCAAATATCTTAGTCGCCTCTCTTCTAGCTCTTATAAATTATATATTTACTCCTGACTTAAACTCTATTATTGGTTCTTTTCTTTTAACTTTTACTATTATCAATCTCGCTTTAGCGTTTTTTAATCTATTACCTATTCCTCCTCTTGATGGACATAAGATAGTAAGAGCTATATTACCAAAAGGAATGCGTTACCATTGGGAAAATTTAGAAAAGTTTTCAATAATACTATTGGTCATTTTAATATTCCCTATAACAGCTTCTGGTTCTATTGCTGGGGTATATATATCAACCATGATAACAGAAAGCCTTATATTGCTAGGGTTCCTCTAGAATAGGTCTTATAGGCCAAAATATATTTGTATTTCAACGTTTCTTTAAGGTAAAATAGTAATGCTCTAGATGGAATACTGTGGTTTCATAGCTCCATAAAAACAACTTAGGGATCCCAACCAGTAAATATCGCCTGATCCCGTGGGAGCAGGTTGCGGGAACCCACTTAGTGTTCAGAGCTTTATGACTCCATACCTTCTAGAGCATTTTCCTATTGTATTGACTATATCTTATACATATATTAAACTTGCTACTGCGAAAGCCGAAGTAGCTCAGTTGGTCAGAGCAATTGTTTTGTAAACAATAGGTCAAGAGTTCGAATCTCTTCTTCGGCTCCATAAGCAGAGGTGGCGGAGTGGTCAATCGCATCGGTCTGTAAAACCGACTCCTTCGGGATACACTGGTTCGAATCCAGTCCTCTGCATACCACTAACTTATAGTGCTGGATTAGCTCAGTTGGTTAGAGCACATTCATGGTAAGAATGAGGTCCTGAGTTCGACTCTCAGATCCAGCTCCAATATTTACCACCCATAGTGTTTTACA
>CAYGKF010000021.1:0-10472 GCA_964350615.1 uncultured Candidatus Saccharibacteria bacterium | reverse complement strand
AAAGTGCCCATAAAAAATATGCCCAAAGATCAATAATCTACCTTACTTTCTTTCTACTTTTTTCAATTCCAGTAATACTCTTTGGATTAACACAAGATGATTTTGATACAAGAAAACGAGCTTTTGATGACCTTGAATTAAGTGAAGAAAATCCTTGCCTCATATCCCTACCCAATGTAAACCCATACAGTCTAGAGATTAATAAAACAGTTACTGTACAGGTAGATGCCAATTTAAAAGACCAAGGCATATCTCAACTACAAATTTCTAATTCTCTAGGAGAAGTAATATATGAAGAAGAGTTCCAGGACTCCCCCATAGAAATTGCTACTAGTTTTCCTTTCACACCAGAAACTTCTGGAAAAGTTGACCTGTCTGGAGTCCTTACAAAAACAGAAGGTGGTAGTGTAGCCTGTCAAATAACTAGCCCTTATGGAATAAGGGGATTAGAAGTAGTTCCTAACAACAGGGCCCCTGAATTTACATCTAAGCCATCAGAGTCCATTCCTTCTCAAAATATTGAGACAGGAGACAGATATGAATACACATTAGTTGCCTCAGATGAAGATGGAGACAGAATTAATTACAGTTACTCTTTTACTCCAAGAGCTGACTGGCTAAAATCAACTATCATAGAAGATGGATCTAGTGGGAAATTGACAATTAAATTTAGTGGAACATCCGACAAAGCTGCAAGTTATCTTGCAAATGTTTTTATTCACGATGGATACAGTCATAATTTAAGATCTCAATCTTGGGTAATTAATGTAAGTCCTAGTGAAAATGACATTCCAATAGTTACAATTACAGACCCTGCAAACAGTCTGAGAATAGACAAAGGAACAACATTTCCAACCGCTTGGGAAGCATACGATTTAAACCACATACTTGGGTATGAACTTTTTATCACAAACAACCCTGCAAATGAAGATACTTGGACAACAATAGACAAAAACATACCTTATGACACAACCTCTTACAATGTAGACACCTCAAATCTTGTACCTGGTACTTACAAAATTATTGCAAAAGCCATAGACAATCAAGATCCTCCAGGAATCGGAAAGGGTGTTTCCCCCGAGATAGTAATTAGCACAGTAACCGACCCAGATCCTGACAAAAAACCAGACACTGACGACAGAGTCATAATTAGCCAACCACAAGTAACAAACATGTCTCCTCTTAGCACAGAAGAGATAACAAACAGAAGAGTTACTGTTAGAGCTACAATAGTAGCTAGTACAAATGCACAGATAGATGAAAACACTATCTTGTTCAAGTTAGATGACAGAGATATCTCTGACGACATCAGAATTAACAGAATATCTCAACAGGAATACACTCTAATTTACCAACCAGAGCAAGATCTTGACTCTGGATTACACAAAGCCGAAGTGACATTCTCTGACACAGAAAAAATAGAAACCACTAAATCATGGAACTTTACAATACAAGAAGAGGAAAGAAAAGATGAGGACACCTACTCCATCTTTGGATACGACATTGCAAAGAACATAGTTCACATAATTGCAATAGGAGTCCTAACAGTAATACTAGCACTAGTAACTCCTTTTATAATATTTTCCGTATGGAAAGACGACAAGGAGGATCCAGAGAGATATACAAATAGAAAACTTCCTCCCTCTATCCCTTCTGATGATACAAAATACATAGAACAGGAAGAAATCTCAGAGGTTAGAGAAAAAGTAGAAACAGAAACAAGCTCTAAAGAGGAAAAAGAGGATGTTTGGGACAAATATTCCGCTCCTAAGCCAGTAGTTACACAAGAGCAAAAAGAAAAAGATCTTCAAGATCTTACAGAATTAGAAAAAGAACCAGAAAAAATAGAAGAGAGGAAAGAAGATAAAGCTGAGGAAACAAAAACAGAACCACCTGTTGTTACTGAACAACCTGTAACTGAAGCTCAAGAAGAGATTGTAGAAGAAACAAAACCAATAGAAGAACCCCTTCCTCCTGTACAGCAGGAAGTACAACAAACAGAGCAAGAAGAACAACAATCTATTCCCGAACCAGAAATTCCTGAGATATCTGACCTTGAAAATATCTCTAAGCAATTACAAGAAATTAGAGCAAATGAACAAGGCGAGGAACAAACCCAAGAACAACTCTCTGAGGATACTCAGTAGTTAAACCATAACGAAGTTGGTATAATCATACCTATGGACACTCTCAAATACAGTGACGTTAGAAAAAAATACATAGATTTTTTCAAAAAGAATAATCATGAAGAAATACCAAGTGCCCCATTAGTACCAGAAAATGATCCTTCTGTTCTTTTTGTTAATGCAGGTATGTTTCCCTTAGTACCATTTTTAATGGGTCAACAACACCCTAAGGGAAAAAGATTAACAAACTCCCAAAGATGTGTAAGAACTGGAGACATCGAAGAGGTTGGAAACAACTTCCACTGTACTGCATTTGAAATGCTAGGTAATTGGTCTCTAAATGACTACTTTAAAAAAGAAGCTATTAACCTTACTGCAGAATTTTTTGTAAAAGAATTAGGTCTAGATATTCAAAATATCTATGCCTCCGTATTTGCGGGACAAGATGATATCCCCGAGGACAAAGAATCAATCTCTGTTTGGAAAGAACTTTTTAAAACCTATGACATAGATGCAAAAGTAGGGCTTGGAGAAAGAATACAGAAATTTGGCAAAAAAGAAAATTGGTGGGGCTTGGAATCAGGAGGACCTTGTGGTCCAGACTCTGAGATTTTCTATGACACAGGGAAGGAACTTTGTAGTGAAAACTGTAACCTTAATTGTGACTGTGGTAAATATGTTGAGATTGGAAATAACGTCTTTATGCAATATCTTAAAGATGGAGACACCCTAAAACCATTAGGTATACACAACGTAGACTTTGGAGGTGGATTAGACAGAATATCTGCACTCATACAACAGGTAGACAACATATATGAAGTAGACATTTACAAACCAATATTAGACAAAGTCCAAGAAATTAGCAAAGATGGAAATATTAAATCTCAAAGAATAATCGTTGACCATATCAAAGCATCCACTTGGATAGTAATGGATGGAGTTTTACCAAGTAGTAACCAACAAGGATATATCCTTCGAAGATTAATCAGGAGAGCAGTAAGACATGGTAAAAAACTTGGAATTGAAAAACCATTCACAAGGGGAATTGCTACTGTTGCTATACAACAATTTTCAGAAATATATCCAGACTTAGAAAATAAAAGAGAAAGAATATTAGATGTAATAGAGCAAGAAGAAGAGAAGTTCAATAACACATTAGAAAATGGTCTTAAAGAGTTAGACAACCTCCTTAAAAAGAAGGGAAACCTTGACGGAGAATCTACCTTTAAACTGTATGAGACATATGGACTACCTCTTGAAGTTACAGAAGAAATTCTTTTAGAAAAAGGAATAACTTTAACAGAAAGAGATTCATTTTTTGAAGCCCAAAAGAAACATCAGGAAAAATCTAGAACTGCTTCAAAGGGTTTGTTCAAAGGAGGACTTGCAGACACCTCGGAGATGTCTGTTAAATACCACACTGCAACTCACCTACTCCTTACAGCTCTTCGTAAAGTACTGGGAGATCATGTATACCAAATGGGAAGTAATATTACACCAGAAAGACTTAGATTAGATTTTCCTAACGAATCTAAATTAACTCCTGAACAAGTTAAAGAGGTAGAAGATATTGTAAATATTGCTATCAAGAAAGAATTAGATATTTCCTACGAAGAAAAATCTAAAGAAGAAGCTCTAGAAATAATAAAGCAGGAATCCTCCAGTACATCATTCATAGAAAAATACGGAGATAAAGTAAAAGTCTATTACGTAGGCCCTAAAGACAATCCTTTCTCAACTGAAATATGTAATGGACCTCATGTAGAAAACACAAGAGAACTTACAAAATTAAAAATTGTAAAACAAGAAAATGTAGGAGCGGGTGTAAAAAGAATTAAAGCTATATTACAATAGACATATATGTACCCAATACTAGCCATAGATTATGGAGAAAAACATTTTGGACTAGCAATCTCAGACTCAAATGGAATCATTGCATCTCCCCTAACGGTTTTGTCTATAACAAAAAACAGAGATGTTAATAATATCGTTCAAGATATTCTAGACATAATTGAAGAATACAAAATAGAAACAATCCTAGTTGGAAAACCACAATCATTCTCTCCTGAACATAAGAGAACTGAGAAAAAAATTAACACCTTTTTATCTTTACTTAAAAAAGCTACAAATACAACAATTCAAACATATGACGAAAGTTTTTCTACAACCAATGCTCAAAATATGCTAACATCTTTGGGACAAAACAGTAGACACTCCAGAGGTAAAATAGATAAAATAGCTGCAACAGTATTTTTACAAGAGTTTTTAAATTCTAAAAAGAAAAAACAAAATGAAAAATAAAGGAAAATCTTCGAAACTATTCTTCTTCTTTATACTCTTACCCTTAATTGTAATTGGCATACTCCTCTTTGATTACAACAGAAGTATTCATTTTCCTAACAGTAAAAGTGATGAAAAAGTCACCATAGAAATAACCGAAGGAGAAAGTGTAAACCAAATTTTACAATCTCTTCTTGACAATGATCTCATATCTCAAAAAAATTACTACTATACAAAAATTTACCTTAAAAAGAATAACTTGGGAACGAAGCTACAGGCTGGCAATTATAATTTACCTCAAAACTTAACTGTCGTGGAATTAATAGATACACTACAATTTGGAAGAAGTGAAGAAGTATGGGTCACCATACCAGAGGGATTAAGAAAAGACGAAATTGCTGAAATCATAGAAAATGAATTTAATGGACAAGAGCCTCTCCTGTTTTCCAAGGAAGAATTCTTAGCACTTACTACTGATCAAGCATTCATAAATACCCTTGAATTACCCATAGAGATTGATAATTTAGAGGGTTTTCTTTTTCCAGACAAATACTCCTTTCCTAAGGACATCTCCACACAAGCAGTAATAGAAAAGTTGGTTGACAATTTCAAACAAAAAGTAGGAGACAATTACACCTACCAAGACATTATTTTTGCAAGCATTGTTGAGAGAGAAGGATACAATGCAAATGACAGGCCAATAATAGCAGGAATAATTCTAAAAAGATTTGAAGAGGGATGGTTACTTCAAACTGATGCAACCTTACTTTACCCTGTTAAAGATTGGAAACACACTATTACAATTGAGGATAAAGAAGATGATAATCCCTACAACACATACAAAAGAATCGGGTTACCCCCTACCCCTATCTGTAATCCAGGATTACAATCAATAGAGGCTGTACAAAACCCAGTTCAGACAGATTACTACTTCTACATCCATGACAATGACAGAAACGCTCATTATTCAGAGACTTTAGATGGGCATAATGCAAATGTAAACAAATATCTAAGATAATTAACATACTTCCAATATGACCATAGATATAGATCTAAAGGACAGTAAATTAAACCAAGAAGTAAAACCTCCAAAAAATATTGGGCGAAAAGAAAGAAAAGAAAAGAAAAAGAAAAAAAGAGATTTCAAGCCCTTAGATTTAGATCAAAAAAAGAAGAGGAAGAAAAAAAGAATTATTATTACTTTAACCGTCTTACTCTTACTAGCTATTGGTATTGGCTTCCTAATATACAAGGGATATATATGGTCACATGATTTTGGATTCAGATTCCAACCTGGGTCATTAATATCAAGTGAAAAGAAGGAATTAAAAAAAGACTCCTCTGGCAATTTCACAAATGTTCTCTTAGTTGGGTTGGACACAAGAGAAAATGGAGGACTTCTCAACACAGACACCTTAATATTTGCTTCGTACAACCATAAAACACACAATATTACACTCCTCTCTGTTCCTAGAGATTTCCATGTAGAAATAGATGAAGATGTCAGTTGGTACGTTAGAATCAATAGCCTGTATAGCTCAGCTGAGCAAAAAAAAGAAGGTAGTGGAATAATTGCATTACAAAAAAGCATAGAGAGACTAACCGGACAAGAAATACAATATTATGCAATGGTAGATTTCAATGCCTTCATTGAAATAATAGATGCAATTGGGGGAATTGATATAAATGTTGAAAACAGTTTTACTGACTACAGATATCCTCTTGGCCTAGACTACCAAACAGTATCCTTTAAAGCTGGACCACAAACAATGGATGGAGAGACGGCTTTAATGTACTCCCGATCTAGACACTCATTACACAATAATGAGGGGACTGATTTTGCTAGAGCTAGAAGACAACAAAAAGTAATAATTGCTCTAAGAGACAAACTTCTTTCAAGCGAATCACTTACAAATCCTAAAACCTTAATTGGAATATTTTCCTCCATAGCTGGTAATGTAAGAATCTCTGAATTTAGTACCAAAGATATAGAAGCTGCTCTAAAGCTCGCTCAAAAGTATGAGGAAGAAGGAGGAGAAGCTTTCTCTTTTGTTTTAGGCCCTACTATTGGGAACCGTTTACTAGTTGAAAACAAACACCTCAAAAGCGAAGCATACGCTATTGGCCCAAAGGAAGGGCTTGGCAAGTATGACAACATAATAGAATTCATTAATTTAATAATGAATTCTCCCGAAATGTACGATGAAAATCCCAATATCCTAGTATATGACACAGGAGCTGGTTTCCAAAAAGCAAAAAGAATGAGCGAAATTTTAGAAGAAGAATTCCCATACATAAATATAACTTTTGCAGGAACACTTCGTTCAGACCAAGAAGAAATTGTAATATATTCGCAAGAAAATGAAGAAGGAGAAAAGGAATATACTTACACATTATCCAAATTTGCCAGATTCCTTAAAGCAGACCTTACTGAAAAACCAGAATATATAACTACCAAGCTTAACGGAGAAGATGTTACAATCCTATTAGGTAAAAACCTTGAATTAAAGGAGGATTAAATTGAAATACATACTATACCATGGGACTTCTTCATACCTCTCACTAGAGGCAGCACATTCCCATATAGAAGAAATAGAGAAAAAAGACCCATCTACAACCATAAACATTGTAGATGGTGATTCCATTAACTCTCAAAATATAATAGACCTACTAACCTCCCCTACACTCTTTTCTTCGACTAGAACCATCTTCATAAAAAGAACATACCGAAATAAAGACAGAAAGGAACTTACAGAAAATATTGTAGACATTCTCAAAGAAGGTAAAGGAGATGACCTTATAATATTCTGGGAAGATCAAAAAATTCGTTCTAATACTAAATATTACAAGTTTTTTAAAAAACAAAAAGCTGTTGAAGAAATTTCAGACCTAAACAGAAGAACATTCTTTACATGGCTAAGAAAAGAATTAGAAAAAAACAATATGAAGATAGACCAATCAGTAATTAAAGAATTAGCTGAAAGAACAAATTACGATCCTGAGAGATGTAAAAGCCAGATTGAGAAGTTCAAACTGAATAACCCTGACAAGATCATAGAAAAAGAAGATATTGAAATTCTTACCGCTGATACCTTAGAAAAAGAAATCTGGGATCTTACAGATGCCATAAACCAACAAGACAAAGAAAAAAGTATATCCATTCTAGAAAGACTTTCTTCACAATCTACAGATGCAAACTACATTCTTGCTATGCTTGCAAGAAATTTAAGACTTCTTTACTTAGCTAAACAACTTTCAGATGAAGGAAAAACTTACAAAGAAATATCCTCGTTACTTAAAATCCCTCCTTTCACTACCCCTTCCTTGATCAAGGCTTCTTCTCAATACTCAAACAAGAAAATTGTACTGCTTTACTCTAAGCTTTCTAATCTAGACTTTCAGATTAAAACAGGTAAAATAGAACCAAACTTAGGTTTAACATTAATATGTCCATTTCTTTAAGGCAAAGCCTTCGAGTTATAGGATAGCGGTATAATTGTTGACAGTAGTACACTATTAAACTAAACTTTAAAAAGAAATAAGTTATGACTGCCCTTGATGGAAGAAGTTAAAAGAGTCCCAACCACAAAAGAAAAAAGAAAAAGTACTACACTGCTCATAATCCTTGCAATTTTACTAGGTATAGCTCTAATTGCTACTGCAGTATATTTCTACACCATAGGGACAGAAGACACACAGAAAGAGGTAACAACAGAGACAACCTGTGCATGTTACTACATAGACCCTGATGTGATATCCGAATGTGGAGATCCACGAAGAGGTTTTCTTTTTGAATTATTAACAGTCACTAGTGATCAAACCTGTAAAGCACCCTGCTCTACAAGTAATCTCTCTCCTAATCTTTTAAATAGCAATACTCAACAAGATTTGTACCAAATATGTCACTTGCAAGTAGTTCAAGATTCTCGCTGTTTGGAAATGACTATAAGAGATAGTGCAGGAAAAATAGTTACTGGAAAAGTCCAAGCAGATGAGGAAATAACAATTGAAGCAAAATTTGACCAAGAATATTCTGCACACAAGTTTATAATTAATAACCAAGAATTTGAGCCAGACAATATTTCTGCTGACAAGTTAACAATCACAAAAAATTATTCTGACTCAGGTGCTTCTACTTTAAATATTTTTGCTACAGCCACTGATGAGAGTGGAAATCAGATTAACTCCCCCATTTGTAGAAGATTAATAGATATTGACCAAGAGGAAGTTTCAGATGTTAGTGAGATGCAAATACAAACAAGACTGGATGACGGTGTTTACAAAGTTTCAAGAATTAAAATTAGTGCAGGAAATATACCTGAAGAAAGTGCGTTAAAAATAAGATTTTCCTTCAATAATGACTTAACAGACCTTCTAATGAACGAAGGTTTTACCATGGATGCTTCTAGAGGAGAAATTACAATACTCGAACAAGACCTTTATAACGCTGAGAATTTTGGCACTGACCTCACCTTTTCCCAACTTGATGGACTTCAAGGAGATATTGAAGTTACTGCAGAAATAAGAACTGAAGCTGATTTAATAGGAATTGTAGAAGGAACATTTAACCTTCCTGAAGTAACAGAAGCTACACAAGAAGCAACAAAAGAAGGAGAAGAGGAAGCTCAAGAATCTAAATTCCTAGTAGGTAAAACCTCCAATGTAGAATGTGTCGAGAGAGTATCTCCCGATAATATTGCACAGTTTACGCTTACAACCCAAAACCAAGGCTCTGCCACTGAAAATATCTCTTCTGTTAAAGATAAACTTCCACTTGGTTTTACATACATTGCAAACTCTACAAAAGTAAATGGTGTGTCTGTGACAGACTCTGAGTATGTCACAGTAGAGGACATTGGTGACACTCAAGAAGTGGTATGGAAAAAAGATGGTGGATGGAATATAGATGCAGGGCAATCTCTCACAATAGTTTTCCAATCACAAGCTGGTGAGAGTGCATTAACAGGAGAAAACCAAAATGAAGTTATTATAACTCCTGCTCAAATTCCTGCGGATCCTTCAACATTAAGAGCAGAATTCGTAATACAGGTAGCACAAAACTGTGAAGACCCAGATGCACCTGCCCCAGAAGAACCAGTAACACCCGAAGAAGAAGAAACTCCTACAACACCAGAAACCGGAATATTTGACTCAGTAATTGCAAAAATCTTGATGGGGATACTCGTAGTTGTAACAGGTTGGTACATCTACTCTAAACCTATGGGGCAAGCAATTGTAGAGAAGTTAGTAGACTCTGGATTATACAAAGAGGCAGAGATAGCATCCTGGAGGATATTTAGACCTAAGAAATACTTTGAAACAAAAGTTATTAGAAGATTAGGAAAAAAGAAACAGAAAAATTAAAAAGGACTTAAAGGTTTTCTAAAACAAATTCTAAAGGCACACCGTTCTTACCATAAGCTTCCTCTCCTGAATTAATCAAGAAGTAGTAATACTCTGTGGTTAGTAACTGATCAATAGATACCGTATGGACCTTAGATTTACTCTTATTTACTAAATCTACCGCTACCATATCTAAATTACCCCTATCCTTTCCATACAAAACAAAACCTACACACTCTGCCCTAGTAGACCAAGTAATATCCACAGAGTAATCATTATCCCCTTTCATTATGAAAATATTGTAGGGAACACAATCCCTCTCAGTTGCTCCTGCAACATCAAAGCCTACAACATTCCTTCTAATTAACAAAATTGAAACAACTGAAACAACGACTATAAAAATCGCACCAACAATATAGAGAGTTTTTCTTTTTCGCTTATTCATCCTCTAACAATTCTTCTACTAAAATGTATTCCTCTTGAGTAGAACTATTATACCCATCCGATACCCTTAAAACAATTTTGTAAGACCCACTACTATCTTGAGGAGGAATACCCCTTAAGACCATATCCTCTAATTCCAACCACCTTGGACCACCAACATACTCTAGATTCAAATTCTCTAACTCAGTATCCCTATCCACAACAGAAACATAATACTCATACATCTGACCCTCTATCGCTACTATTGGTGGTAAACTAATAATATATGGAACACCTGTA
>CAYGKF010000020.1:0-10691 GCA_964350615.1 uncultured Candidatus Saccharibacteria bacterium | reverse complement strand
CAAAATGTGGGGCTTTACTATTGGAGGAGTATATTTATACTGGAAGATTACGGATAAAATGCAATCGCTGTAAAGAGATTGTAACTGTAAAATTCAAGTCTCCGATACGGAAGTTTATTTAAGTTTAGTCATAACAAACATGGCTGATATAACTAATGTAAAGCTAGGAGTTTGTTCTGTTAAATTCAACTCTGTTGACTTAGGTCATACAAAGGGTGGAGTAACAGTAACATACGAGCCTACTTATCATGATGTTACAGTAGATATGTATGGGGAAACAGTAGTCGATAAAAGATTATTGGGTGAAAAGCTTTTAGCAAAAGTTCCTCTTGCAGAATCCACTCTTGCAAATCTTCAGATTGCTATTCCTGAAGGTACAACATCTGGTAGTAAGCTAACAATTGGTTCAACTGTAGGTGATTCACTCGCAGATGAGTCAAAGCAATTAGTTCTACACCCTATCGCAAATGCTTCTGACAATCTTGATGATGATGTTATATTCCACAAAGCTGTGGTATCTAGCACAATCGAGATGCCTTTTGCAAACGATGGTGAGAAGATAATTGAGGTTGAGTTTACAGCTCTCTTAGATGAAACTAAGTCTGATGGAAACTACTTAGGATTTATAGGTGATTCAACAACCTAATTCGTATTTAATTTTAGCAGAGAACTCTTTAAGAGTCGCTAATTATGAAAAAGATGAACATTGAACTAAATGGTAAGGAGTTTGAGGTGCAGTCTGCTCCTCTTACAAAATTACTAGAAGCACTCAAAGTGCTAAAAGCATATCCTGACAAAATAAAAGGAATAGATTTTGAGGATAAACAAGCGAATGTCGCAATTATGATAGATTTAATCTCGACCTCAAGTGAGGAAATATTCGGGATTTTATCTAGTCTTTCAGGAATACCCAAGGAAGAAATATCAGTTCTAGACCTAGCAGATACATTAGGTTTAGTTAATGCTCTTTTGAAAGTTAATGATATTGAGAGAATAAAAAAAGATTCAGGAGAGATAGCTCAGATGTTCAATCAGAAGACCAAGAAGTAAGGGGTGATGATTGGGTCTTTATGATAATTGACATTTTAGCATCAGAATATGGTTGGAAGATAGACTATATTATGAATTATATCCGAATAGATGAAATATTAGCTCTATTGGATAGTTTAGAAAAAAGAAAGAAAGGCGAAGCTCTCCTATCATTACAAATAGAACACAACCCTTACAGCGAAGACCCTAATGCTCTATTTAGGGCTTTGTCGGGAGATACAAGGGGAAGTTCGAGAAGTGAATCCTTCGATAAAGAGGGGTTAAATAAACTAAAACAAACATTAAGTAAGAAATCTAAGTTTATTGAAGTAAAGTAATGCAATTAGGAGATATTGTAGGAAAAGTTACAGCAAACATTAAAGACTTTGAAGCAAAGATGGATACTGTTGTTACCAAGAGTTCGGAAACAACAGCAAAATCATCTAAAGTTTTAAGTGGAATCGGTACGGCTATGAAAGGAGTCGGAACTGTTGCTCTCGGGGCAGTTGCTACTGCTTCTACTGCAATTCTTGCAATCACAACAGCTTCTATTAAGGCATATGCAGACTACGAACAGCTCGCAGGTGGAGTTGTGAAATTGTTTGGAAAGTCTTCTACAGAAGTTATTGCGAATGCTGAAAGGGCATACAAAACAGCAGGTATGAGTGCAAATGATTATATGGAAACAGTAACGAGTTTCTCTGCAAGTTTACTACAATCACTAGGTGGTGATACTGTAAAAGCTACTAACCTGTCAGACCAAGCGATACAAGATATGTCTGACAATGCAAATACCTTTGGAACTAATGTCGAAATGATTAAAAATGCCTATCAAGGCTTTGCTAAAGATAACTTCACCATGTTAGACAACTTGAAACTGGGTTATGGTGGAACAGCAGGAGAAATGGCAAGGCTTGTGAATGATTCTGGAGTTATGGGTAAAACATTTAAGGCGACAGCTGAGAATGTCAATTCTATTGGCTTTGATAAGTATGTCCAAGCTATACACAAGATACAAGAGGAAACTAACATCACAGGTACAACTGCAAAAGAAGCTTCAGGTACGATAACTGGTTCTCTTAATGCTATGAAAGGCTCTTGGGAAAATCTTTTAGTCGCATTTGCTTCTGGCAATGAGGATGTTGTAACTACAGCATTCAACAATTTAGGTGAATCACTGGGCGATTTTATGTCCAATATACTAAATGTACTCCCCAAGGTTCTATCGGGGCTTACTCAAGGTATAGAGCAGTTGTTCACAAGTGTTGATATCTCTGCTTTAATAACAGGATTGGTCGAGCAAATACCTAAAATAGTTGAGTTGGCAGTAACTTTGATTACAGCCTTGGTTAATGGCTTGAAGGACAATCTACCACTTATCATAGAATCTAGTATTACTATTATTAGCACCCTGATAAATGGAATTATTGAGTTACTTCCTGTAATACTACAAATGGGTATAGATATCTTGGTAAGCCTTATGGAAGGTCTAACAAAGATGATGCCTGAACTAATACCCCTAATAGTAGATACAGTTTTGTTAATGGCAAAAACCCTCATAGACAACTTGCCTTTGATTATTGAGTCTGGTATTGAATTGATAATTGCCCTGTTAATGGGAATAATCGAAGCCATACCTGATTTGATTGATTACATTCCTCTGTTAATAGAATCTATAGTTGGTGCTATTATTCAATTACTGCCTTGGATAATATATGCAGGGTTGAGAATTATAGTAGAGTTGGCTAAGGGTTTGATAGTTGCAATACCGAAACTAGTTGCCATGATACCCCAGATTTTAGATGCCATAGCAAAAGGAATAGGAAACAATATCGGTACTATGTGGGAATCAGGAAAAGAATTGATAGCAGGATTATGGGAAGGTATTAAGAACTCAGGAACTTGGATTAAAGACAAGTTGAAGAATTGGGTTGGAGATGTAACTCAATTTATTAAGAATCTTTTTGGAATAGCTTCCCCATCTAAACTAATGGAAAAAGAAGTTGGTTTTAATCTTGGAGCAGGAATAGCAAATGGTATCAAAGGAAGTGCAAACCTAGTTGAAAAGGCTATGAATGGACTCGATGACCTTGTTACAACAGCGATAAATCCTATGATAAGTCCTAATATAAGTGCTTCAGGATTAGGCTCTATTGCAGGTGGAGGACTTAGTTTGAATATAGATATGTCAGGAGCAAATATAAGCTCCCCTGAAATTGCACAAGACTATGCAGAAAAGATAGGAGATGCAATTGTAGGTAAATTGAGAACTGCAAGGAGAAGTTATGGCTAATTATATATTGACAATAGATAGTGAAGACAGAACTAAGGCTATAGATAATAGAACAATTGCTATAACGGATAGTACAGGTTCAGGAGCTTCTACACTTTCCTTCGCAATGACAAGTAGAGATGAATTAGGAATGCCTGAATGTGATGAAGAAGTTGTAATAACCCAAGATGGGGTTGTTTTATTCGGAGGTAGAATACTAAGAATAAATCCTGAAAAGAAAGGAGATTTTGCTGTTTATGGAATAGAATGTGTTGATTATACTAGAGATTTAGATAGAAACCTCGTGAGAGAGGGGTATCAAGATATGACAGATAAAGAAATAATTAGAGATATCATAGACAATTATTGTGGTGGTACTGGAATAACATACGACAATGTAACCGAGGGTGTTTCTGTTTCTAATATGGTGTTTAATTATGTTCCACCTTCAGAATGTTTTAGTATCATTTGTAAACTAACTGGTAGGGAATGGTATATTGATTATGAGAAAGATGTACACTATGGTTTAAGATTTGGAGAACATGCACCATTTAATATAAGGTAGGAGAAAACATGGGACAAATAAATGGAGCAACACAATACTTATCAGCATACTTTTCATACTATATAGTATGGACTGAAGACCAAGTAAATGCTACAAACAACACCTCAAGAGTAACAGCGAGTGTATATGTTCAGAGCAATGGTACTTACCATGTAGAATCTTCACAGAACCTACATTATTTATATATAGATGGTACAGCCTTCTCTGCCAATAACTATATTGACATGAATCCTGAGACTACAGCGAGGTTGTTAGTTAGTGGCTCAAAGACCATTACTCATAATGCAGACGGCTCTAAAAGTATCTCAATAAGTGCTAGTGGGGAAATCTGTAATATAGACCCAAGACCTTCTTATACTCCATATACTGGAAGTGGTAGTGGAACTGCTACATTAACAACAATTAGTAGAGCTTCAGCAGTAACGACAAACCCTGCTACTTCTGTAACAAGTAATTCAGCAGTAGCTAATGGTAATGTTACTGATGTTGGTATTCCTGCAATTACAGATAAAGGTATCTATTGGGGAACGAGTAGTGGTAACTTACCTAATAAACTCTCGGTTGGAAGTGGTGGGGCAGGAGCTTTCACTAGAAATATGAGTAGTCTTTCGCCTGGAACAACATACTACTTTAAGGCATATTCCTACAATTCTAGCTATGGATATTCATATGGAGTTGAAAGAAGTTTTACTACCTCTTCGGTTGCCCCTACAGTTACAACACAGAACTGTTCGAATATTGATACAACAACAGCTACTGCAAACGGAAATATAACTGCAACTGGTGGTGCTAATCCTACTAGAAGGGGTTTCTGTTATATAGAGGGTTCTTCTGGAACTCCTACAATATTGGATTTGACTGCTTATGATGATGGTAGTTTTGGTACTGGTGCATTTACGAAGGCTTTAACAGGACTAAAAGCAGGAACTAATCACAGGGTGAGGGCTTTTGCGACAAATAGTGTTGGGACTAGTTATGGTGCAGTTGTGGACTTGTTGACTTTGGGTACATTGGTTCAAAGTGAAAGAAACATCTACCTAAAGGGTATTCAAACAACAAGTGTAGAGAGGGGTTTATATCTTACTGGTGGATTAGGAGCAAATGCTGAAAGAAGTATCTATTTACATGGCTGTATTAGAGAGTTTAGTGACCTAAATCTTTGGGTAGAAGCCCAAGAAAAACAATTCGCTGATATGTCTATATATGTAGATGGTGTTGCTGATGGGTTCAATCTTTACAGTAACTTGAGAATTGGCTTAGATAATTCTGCTGTAAGAAACAGGGTTTATGTGAGAGGTGGTACTTACTTGTCTGATGAAGTCAGTATTTCCCAAGTTGCAGATGGAGAGCAAACAATATTCTCTCTGCCTGAGAAACCTCATGAAATAAAAGTATATGAGGGTGCTACACAAAAAACAGTAGGTATTAAGAATATAGATAGTTTTGATGACTACGATTATTTGTTGAATTATCAAGAGAAATATATCGAAATAGATGTAGCTCCAACTGTTGATACTGTAATAACAGTTTCTTATAAATATGACATACCTGTTCTAGTAGCAGTCGAGGATAACGATTCTATTGAGAAGTACGGACAGTTTGAATATGTCATTTTTGATAAGAACATAAACACAATACAACAGGCAAGAGATAGGGCAGTTGCAGAACTAGAAGATTATGCAGAATCAATAACTAATGGAAGTTTCAATACACTAGAAACAGGATTTAAGGCAGGACAATATATCATGATAAATATTCCTGATATCGGTGTTGATGGGAAATTCGTTGTTAAAAGTGTAAAAGCTTCTTCAATGGGTGGTGGAAAATTCAACTACACAATCTCTGTGGTGTCTGCTGAGTTATTGGGAATAATCAGGTTCTTAGTAGATTTATTAGAAAGTAATAAGAATGCACTTGATATAGCAACTGATGAAGTGGTTGATGAAATCACTACTGTAACAGGTGATGCTTTCGCCTTAACTGATGGAACTCCAACATTAACAACCCATACAGGAGCTTACAAATACGATTCAGATGCCGATTGGAATGTAGCTCAATGGGAAAATTAAAATTAAAATGGTAAAATATACGATATGAAAGCAACTAATGTAAAACTTACATTTGAAAATGTAGAAACCAAAGAGAAAAGGGTTATCAAGGTTCATAATACCGAATGTACAGCAGGTAAGAACTCTTTAGCTTCTAGATTAGCAGGTGCAGAAAAAGGACAGGTTACTTATTTTGCAGTTGGTGTTGGTGATACTTCTGGTGGAAATGCTCCTGATGTGTCAGATGTTGCTTTAGTTGACGAGTTAATAAGAAAGCAGATAAGTGTCAGAAGTTCAACAGGAAATATTGCATATTTTAGGGTGTTCTTTAATACAAGTGAAGCAAACGGAGATTTAACAGAAATAGGTTTGTTCGGAGATGATGCAAGTATAACCCCTGATTCAGGAGTGTTATTTGCTAGGGCAGGAATAACAAAAACGAAAACAAATTCAGAAACTTTGACAATAGACTGGTCTTTAGAAACTTAACTTTAGCTAAAACAGATTATGATATGGCAATCAAGTGATGTAAATGCAGGAGATGAGGTATTAGCCGAGCAGTATAACAACCTGAGAGCTGATGTCGGTAGTGTTCTAGCTAGTGCTGTTCCTATAGGAAGTGTTCAAATGTGGTCAGGAAATAGTGCTAATGTCCCTAGTGGTTGGTTATTGTGTAATGGTCAGGCTATAAATAGAACTACTTACGAAACACTCTACACTCTCCAAGGGAATGTATTCGGTGCGGGAGATGGTTCTACAACCTTTAATCTACCAGACATGAGAGATAGGTTTGTTGTTGGTGCAGGAAATGCTTATTCATCTAATTCTCAGGGTGGTGTTGCTTCTAATAACATCTCACATACTCATACAGTAAATGCTCATACTCATACAGTAGGTAATCACACTCACGATGGTTCTAGTTTGACAGCACTTTTTAATCTGCAGAATGATAGAGCTTACATGGTAGAAAGAAGTTACAGTTGGTCGGCTTCAAAAGCAAACTATACAGGAGGTTCTCATGCAAACACATATATCAGTAGTGTAGGTACAGGAATTGTTGGAAATGTTGGTTCGGGTGGTGCTTCAACTACTAGCTCAAATGGTTCTGCTACTGGTTCAGGTGGTTCTACAGGTTTAGATAACAGACCTCCATATATTGGAATACTTTATATTATCAAAGTTCTATAATGAAGAATACTACAACTGCTACTACTGAAACACAGACACAAGGACAAGGACTTGAATCTAGTGAAATAAAAGTTAGAGAGATAGTGAGAGATGAGATAGCTATTTGTCTTAAAAGTGTTGTAGAAAATCAGGATGCTATGAGTGAGAATCAAAAGAAAATGGGAGAAGATATGTTAGAAATAAAAGTAGCTTTGCTCGGTAGTGGAAACAAGTATAAAACAGACAAGGGTCTAGCAGAAATGATAAGGATTAGTTATGAATATTCCCAAGCAAACATACAAAACAAAGTAATTGAAAGGGCTACTCCTGCGATAGAGATGTTTGAAGATTGGAAAGAGAATGGAAACTGGGAAATGCTTAAAAAGATAATCCTCAACAATATTATTAGCGATAAGATGAAACTGTTCTTTGGAATAGGAAGTTGGGCAGGAATCATGGCTTTCATAAGCTCTCTAATCGTTTTCATCGGTTGGTTAGAGGGTTGGTTTAGTAAATAATTTTAGTTGATAAGAATATGCCTAAGAGATTACTTACAAAATATGGTACAAGAGAGAGAAAAGAGCCTTATATACAACCTGAGCCTATTTCAGAAGACATCAGAATAATGTTTGAACCACTCAAAAACAAGAGCAAGGCAAAGGTTGAAAAGGTAACGAAAAAGAGTAAAATAAAGTAATATAATTTTAGTTTATACTAAAATGGCTGTACTAAGAGAAGGGAGTCCTAATAGGATATGTTTACATCATGCAGGAGTAGATGGTGTTCCTGCTGATTTAACAGCATTAAAAAAGAGGTTAGCAGGTTATGAGATAACTCATTCAAAAAAAGAGTGGGCTGAAACAATAAAAACAAAAGGAGAACATGGTTATAGTTACATAGAATATCACAGAGCGATAGCAGGAAACGGACATGAATTAGTCTTACAAGATGATAAGTATGTTCTATATCATGCAGGAGATAATGCGAGAGGTAAAGATAGTTTCAATCTTCATGGTATTGCAGTCCTTGTAGATGGTAATTATATGAATGACAAACCGAATGCCCTTCAACTAGAGGCTTTTGCAAGAATAATAGCTAGATTTGAGAAGCAATATAAGGTAGATGTTTTAGTTAGAGGACATAAACAAACATCTTTGACTGGTACAAGTTGCCCAGGAACGAACCTAGGGGATAATACAAAAGGTTTCTTGAAAGATGCTATCACGAGAGCAAATGAAATTGTAAAAAACAATCTACCTACCAACCCTATACAAGATGATGCCCCTGTAACCCCTCCTGAAGCCCCTGAGATTACTGAACTAAAGAAAAAGGTAGAATCACTAACCCAACAGGTTTCGACATTGCAGAGTGGTGCTAAGAAGCTTGAGGAGGATAAAATAAAGCTAACAAGTGACTTGAAATCTGCAAATAGTGAAATATCCGTTTTGAAAGATGAAGGTGTTGTGTCTTCAAAAGAGATAACAAGATTAAACGAAGTTTTGAAAACATCTGAACTAGATAGGATAGAAGCTGTAAAACAATTAAATGAATACAAGAAGAATGCTATAAAGAAAGTAATCGAGCAGTTGAAAGACTGGTTTGGTGGCATTCTGGAGAAAATCCTCAAAAAGGACTAGTATCCAATAAATTGTAAGACTTGGTCTTATTAAAACTATACAGTCATGGGGAAATAAAATTAAAGAAAGAAGAAGCTTTATGAATCAAATACTAGACATTTTAATATATAGTTCATCTATTATCTTGTTTGGTAGTTTAATAATTAAATTTATCATTTCTAAAATATAATGGCTACACAAGAAATCACAACAAAAGAGAGAGTAGAGTTCTCCTCTGTGAAAGTGTTTAGTGCTATGAAATGGGTAATCCTTTCAGGTACAGCAACTTTTGGGTTGAATGAACTCCTTAAATTAGTAACTCAACTTGATTTACCTGCATGGGCTCTTTTGCTCTCAGGAGCTATAATCAATACTTTAATTTTTGGTGTCGCTAAGTTTATTGAGGGTAGCGACAAAGAATAGAAAGGTTTACTGCCATGAAAAAGAAATCTAAAAGCAAAAGATTCCTGATATGGAGTATAAGGTTCTTCATACTGGCACTAATATTCTTCATTCTAATAAACTATAAAATCGTAATAACAGTTCTCTGTTCTTTTTTTTTATGGCTCTGGCTTAAACTCGTATTAGGGGTTTGAGCATTGAATTGGATTGACAAGAACAGTTCATCAGGTCGGCTGGTGTCCTCCTTTCCCTTGTCAATCCTGTTCAGTTGTAACAGAGTTGCTCTTTCCAAAACCTACCGAGGAGGTGCATTGTGGCGAAAAGCACATGGAAGCAGAGTATTCACGAGAGAGAGTGTTTCAAATGCAAGATATGTGGAAGTAGCAGTTGCTTGACAGTTCATCATAAGATTCCGTTATCTAGGGGTGGTAAAAGTAATTTAGAAAATTGTGTTTGTTGGTGTAGCATTTGCCACCGAGAATATCACAAGAAATGGGGACTAACCACATCAGATGATTTTGGAAATCCAACAGGTGAAAGACATCTTCATTGCAAAAAGCAAAAAAGAAAAATCAAACATCACAGACGACATCGCTAAGGTAGTGGGAGGGGATATTTAGTCTGATGTTTTACATCGTCATTTTAATACCCCCTCTCAGAAACCTTGTTACATAAGCATAAATAAGCCCTTTACATTTCTACCAAAATGGAGTTTACTTTATATTATATATAATTTATTATTTTACTATTTATGGAGGATAAAACTCTAAAACTTTTCAAACTCTTTCACTATCTAAAAGAAGTAACAACGAAATCATATTCGTTAAAGAAGCTTCAAGACTTGGTAGAAAGAAGACTTGATAAACAAGATTCGCCCATTTCTGAAGATGAGTACGAGCAATTCATTGAGGAATATCACGAAATCTATAACAAGCTAAAATCATCATTGGAGAACATTGAAGAGCTTACTAAATAATTTATTACTTTATTACAATGCTTACACGAATAATTCACACTCAGTTCTGGGAAGATAGTTTCATTTCAGAGCTAGACCATAAGGAAAAACTAACTTTTCTTTATTTATTCACTAATTCCAAGATAGGTTTGACTGGGATATACGAACTTCCCGATAAGTTCATACTGTTTGACCTGTGCCTTAATAGTGAAGAACTACAAAAAATGAAAAAGAAGTTTCAGCAAGAAGATAAGATATATTTCTATAAAGGGTACATTGCTATTAAAAATGCAATTAAACATTCTGATTACTCTAAAGGAAATGAGAATCAGATTAAGGCATTTTACCGAGAGTTGGAACAACTACCAGACGAGATTAAGAAGTTCTTAGTAGATAATGGTTTTAGACTAGTTATCAGCTACTTAACAACTAGTCCTGAACTAGTTACCCAACTACACATAAAACAAAAAACAAAAACTATAAATAATAAAACAAAAATAAAAACACAAGAAGAGAGTGAGATTGATTTAGAGAAGGTTAGGAAAGAACTGTATAAGAAAATGCATTGGGATTAAATTAAACATATAAGCAAATGAAGATAAACATAGTTCCTTTTGGAGAAGTATATAAAGATAGG
>CAYGKF010000019.1:0-10842 GCA_964350615.1 uncultured Candidatus Saccharibacteria bacterium | reverse complement strand
CTTTTACATCTCTTTCCTTAATTAATTCCTTTGCTTCATCTCCCTTTAACTTAATGGCTTCCTCGTCAGGTATGAACTTGTACTGCTTGCCAGAGTTAATAGCTCCCACACTCATTCCCAAGGAATTTAAAATGTGACCATTCCACTCTGCATCTCTTCTTGCAAGATAGTCATTAACCGTAACTAAATGTGCACCTCTACCTGTCAGAGCATAAAGATACAAGGGTAAATTTCCCGCAAGAGTCTTACCTTCTCCCGTAAACAATTCTGAAATTTTATTTGCAAAAAGAATGTATCCTGCAAGTAACTGAACGTCAAAGTGTCTGTGGTTTGCAACTCTCTTAGAAGCCTCCCTAACTACTGCAAATACTTCTGGTAATATATCATACAGTCTCTCTTTCTCTCTCTCTAACTTCTCCTTAAGTTCTACATCTCCCAAAGTAGAGAATTCTTCTCTAGCTTTTTCTAAATCTACATTTAGTTCTGTTCTAAAGTTTTGAGTCTTTTCTTTAAGTTGCTCATCTGTAAGTTTAGAAACTTTTTCTTCCAACCTATTTATTTCATCTACGGTTGGTTGTATTTTTTTAAGTTGTTTTTCGTTTGAATCGAAAAGATTTTTTAATATATCTAGCATATTATGTTGTTAGAAAGTAATCCCTTGATTATATATCATTTTGTGAAATTTAAGAAAAATTTAATTTTTACCCTGTATATTGGTAAATATATGGTTAAATATTTTTTTAAAGTACTTTTTACCCTCCTTTTTCTAAACTTACTAAGTAGAATTGCTTTTGGAGGTGTAACTTTACTTACTCCAACTAATGGAGAGTTTTTTGAGGATACTGAAATATTTTTTAGTTGGGAAAATAACGACCCTGAAATGGAATATGTCTACAGACACTTTTTTTATGTAAATGAAAATCCTTATGGTAGTGCAATTGCTAGAATTTTAGAAGAGAGAGAGTTTACAAGGGGTGCTGTGAATCACAAGATATATTTTTGGAAGGTACAGTACCATCCTTTAGAAAGTTTTGAGGGTACTTTTGACTACGAAACAGAGCCTTTTGTATTTAGCGTTAATAAAGAGATACCAGAGGAGATGTGGAATACCTATGTGGTAAAAGAAGAAGAAGTAGTAGAAGAAGAAGAGGATATTGGAGAAGAGACAGAGACCAACTTAGATGAGAATGATAACAAAAACACACAGAGTAACAATGTAGATAATATCCAAGAGAGTGTACAAAAAAACATAGAAAGAGAACCATCTTTTTTAGAAAGTAGTCCTAATAATATTGAGATTGAGAGAACAAATCCTCCTCCTAGCTACATATCTTTAATAAACTCTACTAAGAAGGAGTTACTTCAAGAGAGTGAATTTAACTGGAATGTGACTGGTAGTAAAGCAGTACTTGGAGCATCTCAGGGAGAGAATTTAAAACAAGGTAGTGAGGGAAATATAGTTTGTAAGTTTAAATATTTTAAAAGAAGTAACTCTTTAGAAAAAATCTATTGTAATATTCCTAAGATTAAATTTAAGGAAGAGGTTAAGTACCCTTTTGCAAATGAATACAGTGTGTTTGTAAAAGGACAAATACTCTCTTCTTTTAATATTCAGGTAGATGAATACTCTTGTGTTTTTAATTTACTTAAACCTTCTACATGGTTTGGGTGTGAAGAGAAGTTTTTACAAAGTAAAGTTCTTTCTTTAAACCCTAATATGTTTTTTCATTTGTACAAAGATAACAGGAGGGTTGACATTAAGTCGTTCGTTTTAGAAGAGAATATTTTTAGAATTATGGCAGGGCATGTTAAGAATGTAGAGAATATGAGGTTGGTACATACATACAGAATGGTACATAGAGATTACGATCTGTACCATGAAGAGAGGTATGCGTATCCTGTTTGGCCTAGAGATTACAAAGAAAGGGAGGATGGAGGTGATGTAGAAAATCTTAGTGATAATACCAACATAAAGGTAAAACCATTCTCTTTTCCTTTTAGCAAATTAATAGGGGTTACACAGTGGTATGGGAATACTGCTTACCAGACTCCACATAGCGGTATAGATTTTGGAGCAAAGAAAGAAGAAGTGCTTGCAGTTGCTGATGGTCAAGTAGTTAGTAAGGGTTGGGATAGTTACTACGGAGAGTGTCTTTCTGGTGGTAATTTCTTAAAGGTTAAACAAAATAATGGTATGTATACTGTTTATTTTCACTTAGAGGATATGTATGTAAATACTGGGGATGTTGTTAAAAAGAACCAGGTTATTGCTAAGAGTGGAAATACTGGGGCATGGAATTGTCAAAGGTTAGCATACCATTTACATTTTGAGACAAGATTAAATGCTTCTTTTAGTTCACATACTAATCCTGTTAGGTATATAGATGTAGATTGGAATACTGTACCTACTCTTGGCTACAAGACATATCCAGGGAGATTAACAGGGCATAATCCTCACTCTGGGTGGTAGAAAGTAGAAAAAGCAGATATTAAAACCTATGTAAATATTTAAATTAAGAGATATATTGTATGCAAAATATTTTAGAAAAAATTGTTTCTTTTCTTTTTTTAATCGTTAACTTCTTTCTTAATATTATAGCTAATATTACTGTTAATATGATCCTTCCTAAAGAGTCTGTTGATATTAATATGATTGCCAATATTACAAGCCCTCAGCAGGTTATTTGGAAAAGTAGTGATGAAATTATTTTTGTAACTGATGCAGATATTTGGGAATACTCTATATCTCAAGACATTAGTAAGATTATAGGGACAAGAGAAACCAATGAGTTTGTAGGGGTTGGGGGAAACGGAGAGATATTGTTGTGTAGTATTGAGCATTTTACAATTTCCTCATATGATGAGTTTTCTACTAAGTTTGTAGTTAGAGATTTGAATAAGGAAGAAAAAAGAGAAATGTACTTTTTTGAAACTATTAGGCCAATATATTTAGATAGTGAAAAAATTATAGCTGTTACAGCTGTTGATTTTCTAGAGACATATTTTTACGAGATAGATATTAAGAGTGGAGATATGGAGGAGATAGAAGAACCTAAAGAAAAAATTAGTCCTGTATTTATTCCTGAGGATATTGATGTTAAGGACATATATTTTGGAGAGGATAATAAGTATGTAATAGAGGATATGTTTGGGAATGTTTATGTGAGTGTCAAAGAAAAATAACCCACCTTTTACATAAACCAATCATTAGGTACATATGCAAAGAAATACCCTATACTACCTAATGAAAATCCTACTGTTAATATGCCTATGAGTATTCTAAGTAATTTCTTGTTTTTAATTTGTAATAAATATTTAGAAAAAACTATATACATAGGAGCAAGTACATGAAATATATATCTACCTTGAAGAGCTAAATCTTTCCAGTCATGTTTTATATATGTTTTGTAATTATGATAATAGATAAGAACAAGAGTATAAAAAAGTAAAATTGTAATTAATGCTTTATCTTCTACCCTTAATTTCTTTCTGTTTTTAATAATAAGGAAAACTCCTATGAAGAAATATATAAAATAAAAAGCAAGATATTCATATCTCATAAACAAAGGTCTATCCCCCATAATCCCAAAAATCTTCCTTGACATTTCTACTATCCAGAAAGGAATATATCTAACAGGCCCTAACCTTTTTCCATCTAATACAAGTTGAAATGCTTCAGTTATATTTCCCTCAAAAACTACTGGTGTTTTGTATATATCTCTGTAGTAAACACCATTCTCTAAACACTGCTCATGGGTAAGAATATCTGTACATTTAGGAACTAATTTCCCATATTCCAAGACATTCCTACCGTAAAGTCTTAGATTTAAAACAACTAAAATAATTGTAGTTAAAAGAAGAAAGAGAGGTATAATTCTCTTAAATTGTTCAAATAATTCTTTCCTCAAAATCTTCCTCCTGAACAATACAACAAACCATATTAATACCAATATAAGAGCTAATGGTAAGATCATCTCTTTAGTCAAAGATGCCAACAGTAAAAATACCCACATCAAGAGAGAATATTTTAAACGGTTGGGATTTTGTAAAAATCTAACTAGGAAATATATGGCACTAGAACATAAAAATATTGTTAAATTGTCGTAATTAATAGAAGACGACAGAAATACAAACATGAGAGTATTAGACAAAAGAAAAACAGGAAGTATTTGTCCCCATTTGTTTTTAATTAATCTTTTAGATGTTAAATAAACAAAAACTAATGTACCTAAAGCAGCAAAAATGTTAGTAATACGAAGGAGAAAGACTTCATCAAAATTAAAAGTTGTCTCATTTAAATTCAATATTCTTCCATTAATCCAGAGAGAGAGGTAGGGAATTCTTGTAATATCTCTCCATTTGTATGTATCTGGAGTATTTTCTGGGATACCCAAAGTCTCTGAATAAACTTGGGATACTTCTAAATGATAGTATGAGTCTGGAGATATTCCCATCTTAAGATTAAATGCTAGGTAGAATGTGAAAACTGTAAATACCAACATGACTAAAACTAATACTACCTTAGGACTCCTTTTATTTTGAAACAGTTTTCTTAAGTTCAACATTTTTTGTAAAAACTCTTTGTAAAACATATAAGATGATAAATAATACAACCAAAGTAATAACAACCACACCTCTATCAAGTAAGGCCAACTGCATAACCTGTTCGTTACTAATACCCAAGATATCAGAGGTAATCACAAATATCCCCTCTCTAATACCAAGAGAACCGGGGGTTAGACTAACCAACAAAGAAACTCCAGATAAACAGTTATACAGTAAAATATTTATAAAATTCTTTCCTATCCCTAATGCAGTAAATTCTACAAAAAAAAGAAAAGCAGAAATTAAAAATTTAGCTATTGTTATAAATATTAAAGAATATAATAACTTCTTATTACTAATTATTATATTCCAACCATTAAAAATGTCTTTAATGATATTTAAAATTTTATTTACAACCTTATACTTACCTTCTTTAATCTTATCTGTTGGAAATTTAAACACAGTTAAAAGGAGCATAAAGAAGAAGAGTAGTCCAAAGAAAATATATAACGGGATAGAAACCACATCATACTTAAATTGAATGACCAATAGTGCAAGTAGACCTACGAGGGCATTTACAAGAAACACAATGATGTAAAAACCATACAAGGTAGATACAAAATAAGTGTAAGGAAAATTAAAATTCTTTTTTAGATATACAGACCTAATAACTGCTCCACCTCTCATAGGTAAGAAATAATTACCAAGATAGGAGATATTTGATACATAAAAGGATTCTAATACTGAAATAGTCTCATCAAAAGATTTAAGAATGACTTTAATAAAAATTCCATCTAGTAAAACCAAAATGCCAAATGGTATGGCTATCATAATTAAATACTTAATGGGAGTAGATAGTACAAAAAGAAAATCTTCTTGATTCTGAAAAAAGTAATATATAAAGAATACTACTATCAGTAACGTTATTAAAACTTTAATATATTTCCAAAGGTTTTTCATAGATCTTCCTTTTTCCCGTATTCTTGTTTCTTTAATTCATACAGTATTCTCTCTTGAGTTGTTCTTACTCTGTTAAACATACCTGCAAGTAATCCTACAACTGCAAGTAGTAATCCAAATACCAAAAAACCTAATCCCATAAATCCTAAAAACTTATACGGTGTAAAAAATCCTGTTAAAAAATAATGTGTAAACATAAATATTTCAAATACCAACCCTATTAACATATTTACCAATCCCATACCTCCAAAAAACAACATAGGTTTGTAATCTCTTAATGTTTTTAAAATTATCTTTGATGTTCTAAAAGTATAATTAATAATACTACCTGCTACTCTAGATTTTCTGTTTTTAAAATATTTAATATCTACTGGAAATTCTACTACCCTTAAACCCTTATATACCATATCTAAGATAGTTTCTTGAGTATATGTAAAAGCACCAAATAAATTTAATCTAAGTAAAGCTTCTTTGTTATATGCTCTATAACCACAAGACACATCCTTAAACTTCTGTCCACTTATTAAAGATATTAATCTAGACATCTGTTTATTACCCCAATATTTACTCTTAGGCATATTCTCTGGCATACCCTTACTAAATCTATTACCTGTTACCATATCTGCATTATCTTTTAATATTGGTTGTATTATTTCTGGTATCTGTTTACTATTAAATTGTCTATCTGCATCTATACTAACTAGTATGTCTGCTTTATTATGTAAGGCATAACTAACAGCACTTTGAAATGCACTTCCTACTCCTTTATTAATATTATGACTTACTACATCTGCACCATTTTCCCTAGCAATTTCTGCAGTATTATCTGTACTACCATCATCAACAACTAATACCTTAATATTGTCTATACCGTTAATATTCTTAGGTAGATCTCTTATTACATCTCCTATACCTTCTTCTTCATTTAGGGCAGGCATGTATATTAGTAGGTTCATAGTACAATTCTTTCAATTTATCCCTGTATTATACACTGTTTTTATTGTCGAATAATTACAGATATTACAAAAACAATTATTATTACATTAACTACTGTTTTTAGAAATATACTTACAAACACCCCAATGAATGATCCTACTCCTGCCTTAAAACTTTGGTTCAGATCCTTGTGAGCAAACATATACTCAAATATTGTAGCCCCTATTAATGGCCCTAGAAATAATCCTAATATATTTCCAACCATTAAACCAATAATTCCTCCCAATATTGCACCTAACATACCCCATTTGCTACCTCCCATTTTTTTAGCACCTAAAGCCACTACAATATTATCTATGAAGGTAGATAGTACAGAGACAAAAAATAAAATAATTAGGAGTAGGGGAGTTATTACTTCAAAACCAGTTACAACTGCTAATATTACAGTAGCTAAATATATTAACCATATACCTGGCATATCTAATATGGTAAGAATTATCCCAGAAAGAGAAAGAAGTCCAAAGATTGTGTAAATAACTATGTCTAACATTACCCTAACCTTTTTAATTTAGAATAATAAATTAAATACAATATAACTGTAGATACCAATTGTACTACAAATGTAACCCATATTACGCCCACATACCCATATACCCTAACTACAATAATATTTAAAACAACATTAACCACACCAGTTATTACATTCTGTATGGCCATTAAATTAGCATGACCTGTAGATGTTATCATGCCTGCATTAATAACTACTACAGGAACTGCAACTGCAAAGGTTAATGCTACTGGAAGAATTATTGTAGATAATATCTCTCCTGAATATATTGGAAAGATTAAGTTAATACCAAAGTAAGCAATAACCATACTTATTGGTATAAATATTAAATTAATTAAAACTAAATACTTAAGAAGTTTTTTAAACAATCTCACTATTCTTTCCTTTTTCTTTTGTGCAAATAATTCAACTACGGTAGGAGCTAATATACTACCTAATACAACAAATGGAATTAAGAATTCCGTAAATATCTTATTAAGTAATTCATACACTGCTATTTCTTCAAACAGATCATAGTTACCTAGTATTAATATATTTACCTTGGAAAAGAAGTAATGACCTAAAGCAGCTATACCAAAAAAGAAGGCATACCCTACTATATCTTTTAGAATTTTCTTTTCTATCTTAAATTCATATCCCTTATGAAAAATAATTAACATAATGAGATAGGAAGAGAAGAATAACAAAGGAGATAGTATGGCGCCTGTTAGACCTAAAGAAGTAACTAAAAAATATGAGGCAGTTATTCCTACAATGCTGTTTACTATGGAAATAATTGCAAGATTTTTAAACTTCTTAAGTCCTCTATATATACCATCCATTAGAGAGGTCATAGGGTATATAAATACTAGAGCGAGAGCATATATTAAATACTCATAATATTTAGGAAAGAGGGTGGATTTAAAGAGTAGTACAAAGAATATTACTAAAACTGATACTAAAAATATAATGATAGAGGAGTTAAAGAAAACTTTCTTAACACGCTCCTTGTTTTTCGTATTATACAAAGTTACATACCTTGAGGTAGATGTAGATATTCCAAAGTCTGTAATAAGGGCTAAGAGAAGAAGGGTAGCACTAACGTAGTTATATATCCCCATATCTCTCTTACTAAGAAGGTATGTTGCTATAAAGAACATAATAGCGGTAGTACCTTGTTTAAAGAGTATTTGTGTTAGTCTCCATTTAAAAGAGTGGGCTAGTTCTTTATTATTTTTGTACTTACTAATTAGGAGTTCCTTTACATTCATACTTGATTTTACATCAATTAGAGAAAATTTTTTAAACTCCCCTACTGTATTTTTTCTGAAGAAATTCTCTCAAAAACCTCATAGGTTTTCTTAGCAACGTTATCCCATGTGTATTGATTAGAGAGTAGGTACCCCTGCTCTACTCTCCCCTGGTATTTTTCAGAATTACCATACACATCATATATTTTCTCGGCTACTTCTTTTGAGTTTGTACCATCTACCATTACTGCTACATCATTAAATAGTTCTTCGTATACTGGGTTCTTGTGTAATATTGTAGGTACTTTAGCTCTTAGGGCTTCTATTGGAGAGAATCCGAAACCTTCGTACAAGGAGAGGTGTATAAACGCAAAGGAGTTTTTAAGTAGGGAGTATTTTTGTTCATCTTCGTAAAAGCCTGTAAAGATGACTTGTTCCTTTATGTTATTTTTTTCAATTAGATTATAGAGTTCTTGTACTTCCTTTAGTTGCTTGTTTTCAAATTTACCTCCTGCTATTACTAGGTATGGGAGATTTTGTTTTGTATTCCCTTCGCTATTTTCTTTGTTTAATAGTTTAAGGAATTGGGTATAGGCCTGTATTACACCCTCTGAGTTTTTTGTTTTATTAATACCTCCACCCATATATATTAGGTAGCCTCTTTGTTTGGAGTCTATGGGTAATATTTTGCTTAAATCTGTTTCTTTTTCTTCTAGCTCTACTCCAAGGTAGGACACTGAGATATTTTCTTCAGGGTATTTAGGATAATATTTTAGGTAGTCTTGTTTAGTAGTTTGAGAATTACATATGATGTGTTCACACTTCATAGATTTGTTCATTGTCATCCAGTATTGTCTTTTTCTAATTTGGTTATGTATTTTAGACTTCTGAGAGTACATATTAAACATGGCTAGGTTCATGTCGTGTACAAAGAGTACGGTGGGTAATGTATTAGCTGGGAAGTTTCTCCAGAAGTATGGGCAGAAGTATATACTGTTTTCTTTCTTAATCTTTTTTATTTTAGGTAGTACTTTTGTGTAATACCAGAGGTCGTTTTTAAAGTCGTTTATTTCATATTTACCTAGATTTACTATTTTTACGTTTTTATGTTTGTAGATTGTGTCACAAAGGGTAGTAGCTCTGTCTGCAAAGAGCAAGAGACTAAAATCTATGTTAGGGTAATTTTCTATGAGGGTGCATGTTATGTTCTTAGTGTATTGGCCTATACCGGCATAGGCTAATTGATCTTGGGTTGTTGTAGCGTCTATTATTAGGTGCATACTACAATACTAAACTATATTGAAGTATTCTTCCAGCATCTCATTTGAGGTTCTTGCTTCATCTAACTTAGTATTAAGGAGTATAGAGGTATGTGGTACCGTTGCAGCTCTTGGGAAGTCATCTAATTTAGCCTCCTTTATTGGGATATCTATACCTTGTAGTTTTAATATGTTTTCTGCAAATTCATATCTTGAGAGAGAATCCCTACTACACACATGATATATTCCAGAATCTATTTCACCCTCTAAAGCTAAAAGTATTCCTTCGCTTAAATCTCTTACAAAGGTAGGACACCCTATTTCATCTGTAACTACTTTAAGTTCTGGTAATTCTTTTGCATATTTAGATATTTTATCTATGAAGTTTGTAGCACCTGGGCCAAATAACCATGACGTTCTAAATATGTAATTATTTCCTCCTACTTCTAGTACATTCTGTTCTCCATCTAATTTGGATACTCCGTATACGTTCATTGGATTAAATTCTTCATGGTCTTCTCTGTATCCCTCCTCTTTGTTATCTCCAAACACATAATCTGTAGAGATATGTATAAATGGTATGTTTAATTCTTTACAAACCTGGGCCATATATTTAGGTGCATCTGCATTAACCTTGAATGCTATCTCAGGATTTTCTTCTGCTCCATCTACGTTAGTAAATGCTGCACAGTTAACAACATAATCCGCATTAGATTCATGTATTGCTTCATTTACTTGGTTTTGGTCCGTAATATCTATCCCTCCATCTGCTTTGTCATTCCTAATTACTTCGTATCTTTTCTCTTTGTATTTTTCTTCTAAAAGATTGGAGAAGTAAGAGCCTAACATTCCACTGGATCCAAATACTAATACTTTTTTATCCAACATTAATATTTTATCTTTTAATTTAAGTAGTTAAAAAAGATCTTCATCTGGAATATCTTTAAGTTGTGGTGCTTGAGCATCTTTTTCAGAGACTATTGGGTTATCTACTCCCCAATCTATACCAATGTCTGGATCGTTCCATATTATTGCTCTTTCACTTTCCTTGTTGTATGTACCACCCCCTACCATGTATTCAAAGTCAGTATCATCTTGCATTGCTACAAAGCCATGTGCGAATCCTGCAGGAAGTAGAAACATCTTATGATTATCTTCTGTAAGTTCTACTAATGCATACTTCCTATATGTAGGTGAATCTTTTCTAATATCTACAGCTACATCTATGACTTTTCCTCTTGTTACTCTTACCAATTTGTCTTGTGCGTATTCTCCTTTTTGCCAATGTAGACCTCTTAGTACTCCTTTAGATGATCTTGAGTGGTTAGCTTGTACCCAGTGGATG
>CAYGKF010000018.1:0-10892 GCA_964350615.1 uncultured Candidatus Saccharibacteria bacterium | reverse complement strand
CTATGGATTTATCTGCAAAGTTCTATGGATTAGAATAGTTTTAATTAAAATATTACATTAAAAAATATGGGTAAAGAGAAAATATTAATAGTTTTTACTACGATCTTACTTACTTTTTCCTTTTTTAGTTTTGCACTAAAGCCTGTTACGGTATCAGCCGTAGATGATGTTCCACCTGTAGAAGACAGAGTTGATAGTCGAGGTATATGGGGAGTTATAACTTCCTTCGTAGAATCAGTAACAAATGTTGTAGGAGAAAGTATTGCTCAGTTAGTAGCAAAGTTTTTTACTGCTATAGGAGACTTTACTTTGGCAACTGTCTGCCCCCAATGTACTACAGCATATGAGGATATACAGGCAAATCCGAACCTACCGACCTCTATGAAACAAGGAGTGGTTGGCATTGCAGAGCAGCAAGTAATGGCAATGTTTAATGCTCAACCAAGAATAGATGTTGTAGCTCATCTTGCAGAGGAATGGATTCCTGGTCACAGAGAACAACAATCTTTATATGCTGCAGGATATGATGACCTTCTAAACACAGGGATAGATGTTTTATGGTCCTTTACGAGGAACATTGCATATCTAGGTTTTGTAGTTATCATGATAATAGTAGGTTTTATGATCATGTTCCGACATAAAATTGGTGGTCAAATGTTGGTCACAGTTGGTAATTCTATTCCAAGGGTGGTGGTAGGTTTGATTCTTGTTACTTTCAGTTTTGCTATAGCAGGAATCATACTTGATATATCTGGGATATTTATGAGGGTTATTCAGGCAACTTTAGATTCAAATATCCAAATTCACAATATTACAAAACTAGTTTGGGGCACTATTACTAGTGGATGGACACTTCCAGTAGCGACGGTTGGAACAGGTCTGGGTATTGCTGGGATAGCAATTTTAGTCAAAGCAACATTAGGAGCCTCAGCTTTAATAGGAATATTTGTTGTGTTAATAGTTCTTGCGATACTAATCTGGGGAGCCTTCAAGTTATGGATAGCATTGGTAAAATCATATTTGGCACTTTTGTTAAATGTTATAGTTGCTCCTATCGTTATAATGGCAGGATCCTTACCTGGGAACCAGGCTATGATATCAAACATCTTTAAATCAATGCTAAGGAACGCTCTTGTTTTCCCTGTAGCTTTTGCTATTGTGAACATTCCTTACTATCTATCGGAAATTCCAAGAGTAACATTTTCTTTCCCAGAAACAGTCTTTGAAGGTGCAAGTATGGATACAAACATTGGGACACTACTTTTGGCAATAGCAAAAATAATTGCAATATTTGTAGCAGCCCAAACTCCTAATTTTATGAAAGCAATAATTCCGGCAACTGCAAGTAAGTCTGGTGCTGATGCAGCAGCGGCAGTTAAAGAAGGATTTAGTAAAGTTCCTTTAATAGGGGGTATGTTTAAATAGTTATTACATCTGATATAGCATGGCTCAACAGAAGCAACAACAATATGACGATGCTTTAGGGTCAATATTTGACTTCATATTTGAACAATCTCAAAAACCACCTCATAAGGTAAAGCCCACTAAAGTTACAGGTATAGATGGTACTTCAGAGTTTACAGATGCACTTATGGCTGCAGTAGAGAATCCATTGCTTCATATTAATGATGCAACAATGGGGGCTTTTAATGAGGGCTTGGATATTGATTTGGCGCATGTGAGTACAGGGGATAGGGGTGGTGGAGTAAAGCTAAATTTACAAGATTTGGGAGAAATAGTAAAAGATCCAGGAAAGTTTATAGACTCTAAATTTAGAACAGCAGAAGCCATTAGGAAGATGCAAAGGTATGCTCATACAGGAGAGATGATGGGAGCAGTTGTAGCTGGTACTTGGGCCACAAAGAAGGGCATAGATTTTGATACAAGAAAAGCAATGATGGGTATGAGTATGGGGGTAAAGAGTGACCAAAAAGGAGCGACTCGACCAGATGCCTTCTCGCACGATTTAATGTCCAGAGCAGATAAATTAATGGAAAAACATTTCATAGATGGAGAGAGGAGTTTTAATCAAGGGCAATTAATTGCCAGATACGGTAGCAAAAAAGGAAAGGAATTATATGATATGTACGCAAAGGCAAGGAAAGCTTATGAGTCTGGAGATGCAAGAGAAAGGGCAAGAATATATACGGGCAAAGATAAGGGGTTTGATTTAGCAAAAATGTATTCTGTTTTGGAAGCAGATGAGATTAGGGGTAAGGCTTCTCTTGAGACAGACCTGGACAAAAGGAAAGATTATGTTGCAGCAGCCAGATTCGTTGACAATATGGCAACAATCAATGACATCAAAAACTACCAGAAGGAATCTAAAAAATCTATGGATTTTCATAGGCAAAAGATAGAAGAGTTAAAAAGGCAGGGTGCTCCTGGTTCCGAGATTGCGAAACACAGAAGTAGAATACGTGAATTAAGAAAAGACTACAGCATAGCAAGCAGATATGAGCTTGTGTCTAAATTAGGGAAATTAGAAGGGAATTATTATACAGCTAAAGAACTTTTTGTTGATGGAAACCTGTTACCCAATATTATAAACGGGAAGTTCTTTGATGACAGATACAATAAAATTGAATGGCTGCAACCATCCGAATCTTTTGAAAGAGAAGTTTTTGGCACTGTTGGCTTTGGTAAAGGTAAAAAATTCAAAGATGAAAAAGTAGCCTTTCATAAGGCTAAGACAGGGGGAGATCGCTTTGCTAATAGTTACTATGAAGGTATGAATTCTTTGTATTATATGTCTCCAGCAACATGGGTTAAAAGTCTTGCTACTGGGGAAATATTCGCATACAGAGCCTATGTTGTAGAAAAAGTCTTCAAGAAAAAGATGGAAGAAGTTTTAAGTCAAAGTATTGAAGGTTTTAATATGGACAATTTCCTTAAAGGAGTCCTTAATGGAAATGGTCAAGACTATTTAGATCTTTGGGAAGGGAATGTAAGTGATGAAGTCTTTAGAAAGATTAAGAACTTTGTTATGAAAGAGGAAAGATTAAATAAGTTAGCATACCAGTTTAGCGCTATTGCTAGGGCACGAGACAGGATAAAAAAATATATAGAGGAAAATATAGCAAAAGAATTAAGAGATACTGTAGGAAATCAACTCTTAAAAGTTGCCTTTATTAAAAAGTTTGGAGAGACTGCTGTAAATACATGGATGGAAAAGGGAGGATTGTATGGGTTGGCAAAAGGATTAATTGTTGCAGGTTTACAGGCTATTGGTTTTACAGTAGCGGGACCTTTAGGGAATTTTGTTGTCGGTCTTTTAAGTTTGATTGCCACTTCGGTAGTTATTAAGTTAGCAAAGCCAGTATTAAAATTTGGAGTCCAAATAGTCATACTTGTTGTAATAGGTTTTCTTGGTTTAGGAGTTATGGGATACGGAGCTTTTCATCTGTTAGTTTTTAGCCAATACTCTCACGTTGTTCCTAATCAAATAGTCCAGTGCCCTGCATACCACTCCTTAGGCCTTCTACCCGTAGATGAACCATTTGGTCCGGGAGACCCTGACTGGCCTGGACCAGGAGGAGAACTCCCTCCATTTACTCCAGGAAATCTTCCTCCAGGACAAGAGTGTCTCTTTTCTCATGGTCCAAATCTCCGTTGTACTCAAGGACCATTCAGTTACTGTTCTAAAGATCCAGAATATATAAACCACTACAGACCAAGCCATATCAATTCCCCTGCAGTAGATGTAGCTGTAGGAGGAAATTTCCATGCTCCAACATTTTGTAACCTAGCTCAAGGAAATTGTAAAGTCTTAGCAACAGGACAAGGGACATGTGGAGGGGCAAATAAATACCCAGCAGGAGGTTATGTAATGTTTGAAGCTACACATGCAGGTCGTACTTATCAATTCCATATTCTCCATGTTGCAATAGGAGTAAGTACAGGACAAAGCCTTTATTCAGGACAACCAGTCGCCAGTATAGTAGACTCACCAGATTGGAGAATGTGTTCCTCTGGACTTCATGGTCACCTAACTGCAAAGGTTAATGGGAGTTATAATACCCAAGCCATAATGAATCAAGATTTCAATTGTAATATTGGATACTGTGAAAGAGACCAATGTTGGCCAAGATAGTAATATATTTAAATAAGGGAATAAATGCAAAATCTAAATAAGAAAAGAACAACATTAATAGGAGTAATTATTATCACACTCCTTATTCTCTTTGTAATTTACATATTCTTCTTTAGAGAAAAAGAAGAGGAATACACAGGTGAGCCAATAACTCAAGAATCCCTTCCATCTAATGATATAGGAGAAATAGATACCAAAGATCTACGAGTAAACGAACAAGAGAGATATAGAATTTGGGGAGTATCTAACCAAACATCTCTAAGTAATATTGAGGATATGATCTCTACCCTTAATATAAATATTCCATTGCAAGAGGAAAAAGAAGGCTCTTACTACAATTGGAGAGATGAAAAAGGAAACTTCTTTCAGTACTCTCTCTTGAGAAATTCCTTAATATTTAATTTAGTAAATGGAATACCTTGGGACGAAGTTACTCTTACACATAATTCTTTCTCTGTCTTTGTTAACAGATATTTTGATGTTTCCTGGAAGTATGAATTAACCAGTACACTTGATCTTCCAGATCAAGAAAAACTGTACTATGCAAAAAGACTTACAGAAGATGGAATAGCCATAGAGAGAACTCCTAATCTTCATCAAGAGACAGACTATCTTATCTTGAAGAATGGAAGAATAATTGCTGGGGAAATTTTCTTAACATATTTCTTTGATACAGATATTCTTGTTCCACTATTAAATTCAAACGATATTACTAGATATATAAACGAACCTAATTATCCTAAAGTAATGAATGTTAGACCTGACCAAATAGCCTCTGCATTGGGTATGGATGAAGATTACTCATATATGGATATGGAAATACTAGAATTACAACAATCAGTAGATAATTGTAGAGCAATTAATCACTCTGTTGTTTATCTTTACAAATCTTTCGAACAGGAATTTTTAACACCGGTTTACAGATTAACTTTAGAATGTGTTATAGAGTATGAAGGATCTCAACGCTCTATTCCCGCTGTAGCCTATGTTAATGCAGTAGACCCTCAATATATCGCAGTCCCAGAGTAAAACAGAGTGGCAATCAACCTCTCATAGATGATACAATGAGCTATGAATATCCCAAAAGCAATTCTAAAAATAATACCTCTACTTCTCCTGTCTTTCATCTCTCCCTTAAGCATATTTGCATTCTCCTACTACTCTACAGAAACTCTTAACTTTGACAACACACTCTCAGACAAAACAGACACGATTTATGTAAACCCTACTAAGATATATGTTACTCAGGTAGCAACAAGCTCCAATGAGCTTCAAAGAAACCCAGAAAAATGGGTCAAAACTCTTTACTATTACAGCATAACAAGATTACATTTAGTTGATTTGCCATACACATACCTACTAGATGAAAATGGAATAATATATCAAGGATCTGAGGGTGGCATAGGTGCAAACCCACAGTTACAAGAAGTAGACGGTGCTGTTACCATAGGTTATCTTTCTAATAATCCAACATTAACAAACAGGGCAGCAGAATCTTTAAGAGAAATGGTAGAAGAAATATCATTTAATTGGGGAATATCTGAACTCTTGACAGTAAAACTTTACATTAACCAAGAAGAAGGAAAACTCTCTACTGTTTCTGTACAGGAAAATACAGAAGACTTTTCAACTTCTGCAGCTACAGCTCTTGAGGAATGGGAAGGATACCAAGAAGAAGGTTTGGAATACAAGGCCAGAATAGAAGAACTCACATATGAGGAAGATATAGAGATAGGAGAGAGGGTAAATGTAAAACTTAAAATAAGAAATACTAACGACTTCATATGGTTTACAAACAGAGACCCAATATATATATCTGTTAAAGGAGGAGAGGAAAGTTCTTTTGCAATTAACCAAGAATGGGACAGCTTTAGTAAACCAGTAAGTATTTCAGAAATAAATATATTACCTGGGGAGACAGTTGAAGTAGAATTTAACTTAGAAGCAAGAGTATTTCTAGGAGAAGCGGTAGAGTCATTTGAAGTCTTAAAATTTGAAGGACGCCCATTCCAAGGATCTGACTTTGATATTAAATTTAATATAACAAGGGGAGAGAAACAACTCGTAGAAGTAGCTTCTCCTAGATACAGTTTTGTAAACATTAGAGATTGTAGATGGTTTACCTGTGACGTGCTTGACAGTGCAGACAATGGAGAAATATTTATTTTCGAAGAAGAAGAAGAAGGATGGTCTAAAATTAGATTTGGTGTAGACCAATTTGGATGGGTAAGTTCAGCATATCTTAAAAAGATTTAGAATAGACCCAATATATCTTTAGAATATGAGAGAATACTGTTAGTTAATTTAACTCTTACTTACTAGTGGGCATGGACAAGATTCTAGATTTTTTAAATCCAGAACAAAAAAAAGCAGTAACATGTACAAAAGGACCACTTTTAGTTTTTGCAGGAGCAGGCTCTGGAAAAACAAGAGTTATAACAAACCGAATAGCATACCTCATAATACAAGAACACATTAATCCTACTAATATCTTAGCTGTTACTTTTACAAAAAAAGCTGCAGGTGAAATGCAGGAAAGAGTTATTACTCTTCTTAAGGAATTAAATGCTCAAGCGGGTGCAATACCAACCATAGGGACATTTCATTCAATAGGAGCCACAATACTAAGACAGAATGCAAACGAGTTGGGTTTTAGTAATAACTTCTCAATATATGACTCTGATGATTCAGAAAATATAATAAAGGAATTGCTCTTAGAAAGAGATATAGATATTAAAGAAATTAAACCTAAATCAATCGCTCAATATATTAGTGCTGCAAAAAATGAAATGATATCTCCAGAAAAATTTAAATCCCACTACGGAGGTTTTATCGAAGATATGGCCGCAGAGATATATCCTGAATACCAAAAACAACTCAAAGCTCAAAACTCTGTAGACTTTGGAGACCTTCTGTACCTTACAGTTAAGATGATTAGTGAGAATGAAAAAATTAGAGAAAAATACCAAGAAAAATTTAAATACCTACTAATAGATGAATATCAAGATACAAACCTTGCACAATACAAATTTGCAAAACTACTCTCAGAGAAACACCAAAACATATGTGTAGTAGGTGATGACGACCAAGGAATATATGGTTGGAGAGGTGCAAATATTAAAAATATACAATCATTTGAGAATGACTTTAAGAATGTAACAGTAGTTAAGCTGGAACAAAACTACAGATCTACAAAAAACGTCATAAAAGCAGCAGGTTGTGTAATAGAGCAAAATAACTCAAGAGTAGATAAAATTCTTTGGACAGATAATAACGAGGGGGAAACAATTACAATCTACCAAGCAAGTGACCAGGAAAATGAGGCAGAGTATGTAGTAGAACAAATGAGAAAACAAAAACAACTGGGTGTGTCTCTTAAGGATATGGCAGTACTTTACAGAACCAATTACCAATCTAGGGCTGTGGAAGAGGCGTTACTAAAGGCTGGTCTTCCATACAAATTAGTAGGAGGATTTAGGTTTTATGAGAGAAAAGAGATTAAAGACATAATTAGTTATCTAAGGTTTTGTTTTAATCTTAAAGACGAATTAAGTGTAGATAGAATAATAAATACACCAACTAGGAAAATAGGGTTAAAATCATTAGCCAAATTACATGAATTAGCAAAAGAAACAGGATGTACTTTAGGAGAGTTTTTAGTAGGGGCCTACATTTCTTTTAACCCTGAACATAAGGGAGAGGTTAAAATTAGTAATAGGGTTTTAGAAAAGATTGACTCTCTTAAAAATGAATGGGAGAAGTATATTCATGCAGTCAAACTTTTTGGAAATATATATTTCGTCTCTAAAGGTAAAGACCTTTCAGAGATAATAGATTACATTTTAGAAAAAACAAAATATGTACAATGGTTTGATGATCATACAGAGCAAGCAGATATGAAAAAAGAAAATATTCTAGAGCTTAAAAATGTGGCATACTCATATTCTCAAAAAGATGAGCAAAAGAGTTTAGAAATGTTTCTAAACGAGATTAATTTAATAGAGCAAGAACAAGATAAAAACCAAGATGGTAGTGGAAATTATGTAAACCTTATGACATTACACTCCTCAAAAGGGTTAGAGTTTGACTATGTGTTTATGGTTGGAATGGAAGAAGGATTACTTCCTCATTCCAGGTCATTTATGGAAGAAGATGAAATGGAGGAGGAAAGGAGATTATGTTATGTAGGTATTACTAGAGCAAGACAAAAACTTTTCTTAACATTTGCAGAAAGAAGACAAACTAGAGGAGGTTATACTTCTCAGATACCATCCAGATTTCTAGGTGAAATACCTCAAGATATTTGTGATTATTATAGCTCTGGGGATTATCAGACAGATAATTATTGAAGCCAACTTAACTCACCATAGGTTGCTCTGTATTTTCTGTGTACAGCAGGCCACATTTGGTTGGGATTAGCTCCCTCTCTTAATTTTTGTAAAGTCCTTTTTATTTGTAGTTCTCCATCAAAGATATTATCGTTGGGATATTGCTTGTACCAAAGGCAGGGGTGCCATTGGTAAAGTCCTTTGAAGAAAGAGCGATTATTCTCTGCATTACAACCGGACTCCCATTTCATTACAAACTTTAACCACTGCTTTTCTTCGTTTGTTGCATTAACACTATTGTCAATATACCCATTCCAATACCCACAATCATATCCTCTCTGAGGAACAGAGGAAGGAAGATCCTGTGGCCCTCTAATTACAATAATTTCAGGCCTTGCTTCTCTTTGAATATTCTCATCTACAATTTCTTCTGCTACTAATAAATCTCCACGATATGTTCTCTTAATCCTTTGACTCATTATCCCTAAAACACCTTCTTGTTCCCTTACCTCTTGTGCCATACTCTTACAAATTACACTTCCCTTTAAGACAGTCTCAAACGGTATTTCTAAAAGCACCTCGTCTATGGTTGTTTTGTAGGTTTGAACTTGTATGAATGTCTTGTTTTGTAATTGAGATATGGGGGATGTTGAAACTATTCTGTTTTTATTACTTACGGAATAACCAGCATCTATTAAAGCAGTAACAGGAGAGTATGATCTAGAAAAAAGCTTCCTAACCTCTCCATCATAACTTACAGTAACAATCTTAACTCTGCTATCCCCAGTAGCTTCCTGTGTGCTTACTCCGTATGCCTTGTACACCTCTTCTGGTAGTCCTACAGAAGCATAACTCTCTGGCCATAGGCCGTATAGACCATAAAAAAGGGCAATAGATGTTATAACTAGCAATACTCGTAAAACAGTATTTCTGTTCATAAGTAAAATATTTTATCACATATTAGAAATACATTGACATAATTTCAATACACACATATATTTAAGTAATGAAAAAAGATATTAAAAAATACCTACCCTGGATAATCCTCTTACTTTTAATCCTTTCCTTGTCTCTTTGGTACGTACTTAGTAGAAGAATTACTCAAGAACAAATGAATATGTATGAGGAGAAATTAAGTGAAGCTCAAGCACATGTTGAAGCTAAACAATATTCAGTAGGAATGCAAAAGTATTACGAAGCGGTAGATATTATTCCCAATAAAATAGATGCCTACGAAGGGATACTGTCTATACTTGTTGTTAAAAACAGGTTAGAAGATGCCACAAAGGTTATAGAACAATCTGCAAAGACTCTTAGAAATTACGAAAAGTCTATTCTTTACAAAGTGGTGGGAGATGAGTATTACGGTTTAGGTGAATACGACAAAGCCTATGAGTTGTATGATGCAGGATCTTTTCTGGGGATCAATAATATGGAGTTGGAGTTAATGCTTGGAAAGACATATTTAAATCTTGGTAATATTAGGGAAGCTAGGGGACAATTTAGTAAATCAGGTTATGAGGGAGGTCTTTTGGAGGAGGCTAATTTACTACTAGCCTATATATATGCTGTCGATGATACGCAAAGAGCTAAGTCTACTTTGACATCAGTAGAGGAAGCTGACAGTATGCAGATATATTATGAAGAATTTAAGTCTGTTCTAGATAGTTTGGATGAGGACAAGAAGTTTAATGCTACTAAATTAGCAAGAGTATATATTAATAACGGGTATCCCTATTTAGCAATATTAACGCTAGAACCTATGAAGGATGATATTGTTGAATATCTTGAAGGTATGTATTTCCTAGGCCGTGCATATTTTGAGAATAAACAGTATGAAGAAGCAATAGAGGTGTTGGATGCCGCACTCACGCTTGGAGGAATGGAAGAGGAAATACTTTGGATTAGGGCAAGATCATACTTTTTAACAAACGATTTAGACAATGCCATCAGTAGTTATGACTCTGCAATAGGACATACAGAGAAGACATTGTCTCCTGATTTGGTTACAGAATATATGAGACTACTCTTAGACAACAATCAAATCCTAAAAGCTTCTGACTTGATAAGGGGTCTTATGACTGTGGATGGAGATAAGCCATATTTTAACCTTCTTGCAGTAGAGGTAAATTACGAAGTTAAGGATGATGTTAAAGTAGAATTCTTCCTGGATCAATTAGAAGACATGGAGTTAAATAATGCTCAAGAAAAAGAATATCTAAAATGGAGAATACTTACTATCTTAAAAAATGACGACAAGGTAGACTCTGAAGTACTAGATGAATATATGGATAGACTATTTCAGCTAGATAGATTTAGTCCACATTATAGACTCTTTCTTGCTAAAATACAGATTCAAGAAGGAAAGGAAGACTTGGCAGTTCAATCTTTAGAACAAGCCATAGAGTATGATTTAGAGTATACTGTAACAGAAGAAGCTCAAAGGTTGTTGTCTTCCTTGCGATAGTTCT